>DASWDL010000032.1:0-2922 GCA_036395315.1 Nitrososphaeraceae archaeon | reverse complement strand
GGGCTTACAAAATTCATGTCCTTGTCGAAATTTTCATCAGAAGACATATTTCGCCAAGTCTATAGAGCCTAGAATAGTAATTTTTTATGTAAAAAGATAATTACGAACACAGGAAGCCGAGATGACAAGCGCCAAATTGGTGGGATAAAATAAATCATGTGTCGTCCAATTATAAGGTAATGAGCTTGGAACGAATTAACATATTCGCGACTGGATATACGCGTGGACCATGTGTTGATGGGTGACATAACGGATACACAGGAGCAAATTGTAATTGTATTAATCAAAGTCATTAACCTGACAATAAAATAACTTATCCGTAGTCGGTGGATGTTATACTCGAGATATTCTTAGTATTAATAATGGTCTTAGAGTTCTGTTCCTATTGCAACCAGGGATACTTGAAACCAACAGAAATGGTAGTCCTCGAATAACAATGTATCAATTGAAGTAAATTTGTCGTTGGTATACTTTTAACACCACAACGCAAGGCAAACAATTCTTTATCCCACACTTTGGAAACTTTCTAACGTATCAATTCAGAATTCACAACAGTAAGCGGGACTTCGCCCCTTGACATTCTAGCAATATTTATGCTTATTATCCTCGCTGTAGCTTCCACTGCCTCGGATGTCCAACCAGCAATATGTGGTGATAGTATAAAATTATCAAGTTGCAGGAACTTGTCATCCTCCTCCATTGGTGGCTCGTTCCAAAACACGTCAAATGCAGCACCGGCAATACTTCTCGTTTTCAATGCAGCAAATAATGGTTCTCTGGCTACTATGGGAGCTCTTGCCACATTTATCAAATATGCAGATTTCTTCATAAAATTTAATTCCTTTTCTCCAATCATATTTCTAGTCTCGTTACCAAGTGGAGTATGAATCGATACATAGTCGGCATCGACAAGAAACTGCAGCAGGTTTTCAGGGCCGCAGATATTATCTACATAATGAGTTTTGTCCACTCCTTTCCTCGAAAAAGGGGGCTGAGTTACCGCAAAAATTTTCATTCCAAAAGCTCTAGCTCGTTTTGCCACCTCAATTCCAGTCGCTCCCAAACCGATTATAGTTAGATTTTTACCCTGCAAATCAGACCCCAAAGTATTGGTGAATCTTCTTCTCATAACTGACATGTTAGGACCACCGCTACTCTTTAAATTCTTGGCCAGGAAGAGCATAAGGAATAATGTGTGTTCTGCGACTGAGATGGCATTAGCCAGGGGAACATTTGCTACATAAATTGATTTTGTGGTACAATACTCTACATCTATATTATCAACACCTATTCCAGACTGATGTATCATTTTCAAGTTTGCTGCAGCGTCTATAATGGACCTATCAAGCTTGGCAGAACTATTTACAAGGATTTCTGCGTCTTGGAGTTGATGATACAAGGACTGATTAGAATCGATAACATCTGCAGTTAGATTAACTTCACTCAAGTTCTTTAATAGAATTTCTTTCATTACAGGAGATGCAGTAAGTAATTTTATTTTCATATTCTCTCTTATCTACAAGACTAACCCCTATTTCTCTTGATTTAACTCTGCCGCTCTGTCAAGTTAGTCGTATTTTCTATTCTTAGACATGACAGAAAAACAATTTTAACCAGAATGCATCATTGTCCATAATGGCATTACAGGCTAGATGGTTGGTGTCTTTCATATTACCTGAAGGTTCAGGGTTAGTTCAATGCTTGGAGGAGAGAATAACTAATGCAAGAAGGATATTCCTTACTCAATTAACTGTGGATATGTATTTGCGAGCAATAGATATAGAAGACGCTGCTTAAGTAATAATATTAGTTAAGATAAGATATAATGAATACTTTAATTTATGACAATGGTTGGTTAGCCCCGTCCAATGCATGGTACTTCTAAGGAATGGTAGTGTGTGAAAGATGTTATAGACATGACGAATACCATACCTGTTCAACGTGTAACCAACACTTATGTATTGACTGCTTCAATAAAGTTCATTTTGGCATTAATGCTCCACGAGCGGGTAAATCGATAATATACAATAAATGCATTTTTTGCGGCGAAATATATGGAGTCAATGCTAAAGTTGACGTTTGTGATAAATGCTCAATTATACTCACCTGGGTGTCAGGAATGAACTATCTCGCTGCCGTGAACAGGGTCACAGAGTTAATAAAGTCAAATAAACTAGACTCAAAGCTCGGAAATGAAAACTACTGTAAGACAAAATTTGGTGTGCATGCCACGCAAGTAATCATGGATGCAATAGATAGTTCAAGAATACAGAGATAGCATTCAATATCGATTGATTTTTCTATACTCGGCAGTAGAAATTCCATGGAATAGAGCAACTTGCCAGAACAGAAGAGTTTACCCGTCAAAAATCGATGATAAGGTATCTGAAATTTAGTAACGTACTGTCGTGCCTTTATACGAGCTCTTTATTCCCTTTGCCTCGTTCAGGTTTGGACCTTAAACAGATTGTTATTTCGTTGCCGTTGACTTGAATTTTACCACCGGAAACCGTATAACGCATAGCAAGTAATTCAAAATTCAAATTCATATTTTATTGAAACATCTTTGCCGGTCATCTTATCGACTAGTTGAGTCACCATTTCCGACCAATTACCAGAGTTCTGTCCTTCGGAGTGGTTATCACCATCTTGATTTTTTTTCTTACTTGTATTATTGTCCATTTTGAATCCACTCTTAATAGGATTTGATAATTAATAAACATCCGTTCCTCACAAATGAGTCTGTTCTGGTCGAATAGACAAGGAATGCAGCAAGAATAGGAATTTACGCTCATGTGTAGGATTTATGAATTTGATAACCTGGAGATTGACGTACCAAAAGCAACTGGTCCTGGCGGACAAGAGCTGGGAAGCGCAAAATGGTTGGTTAACGGAAGTATAACTATATCCAGCAATGTACAG
>DASWDL010000031.1:0-3594 GCA_036395315.1 Nitrososphaeraceae archaeon | reverse complement strand
CAAATTCGCCTATTCCTCCTGACTTTTCAACAAGTTTGACAGATGAGATGAATAGTGAATCATCTATGGGTTTTAGCATATCATATATGGTCAATACACCAATACAAGCTCCACTGAGAGCTTCCATTTCCACCCCTGTTTTCCATATACTTTTAACTTCTACGTCGACTTCAATTTCTTGGGATTTTACTGATACTTGAACCTCAATGTGATCTAGAGGTATTGGATGACAGTATGGTATAAGGTCCGAAGTTTTCTTAGCCCCCGAAGTAGCCGCTATTTTCGCTGCCTCCACAATATCACCTTTGGGTGACTTTCCTTGGCCAATCAATACTGCCGTATTAGCGTCGATGTTCAACACTGCCTGGGCCCGTGCGGTTCTGTAGGAATCTGGCTTTGCAGCAACATCAAACATGCCCTTGCTCTTTTTATCATTCATTCTTTCTCTACCCAAGTAAGATCCCATCAATCCACTTCTGACTTTCTTCAGATATTTCTTTTTTCCAAATTGGTACCCGAGTTTTCACATTATTTATGATATATTTGCATGCCTCAAAAGCTTCGTGCCTATGCTCAGAAGATACCCCAATTATAATACTGGTCTCACCGACTTTTAAATTGCCGATCCTATGAATTGCTACTAAGTTTTTTATTCCCCACTTTGTTTGCGCTTCATTTTCAATTTCTCTCATTTTTTCTTCTGCCATCTCACTGTAAGCCTCGTAATAGATTTCCGAAACGTTACCAAAACTCCCTCGAGTACGGACATTGCCCGTGAAGATGGATAATGCACCTGCAGAATTGTCCTCTAGTTCACGCATTACATCTTGCAAGCTTAGATGATTGGTGGTAACACGAATCAAGAATTCATCCCCCGCTGACTGGCGGCAAAAGAGCAATTTCATCACTAGAAGTAATAATAGTATCTCCAGTAGTAACCTTACAATTTACAGAAGTTACAAATTTGTTACTATACGATCTAAGCTGTGGATACTTCTTTAATATTTCATTATTTAAGTAGCTTACTGTAACGCCACTAGGTACACTTATTGTTATTTCCCTTTCACCCACCACTTCTCTCAATATTGCAAATAATCTGACTTTTATTTTGTCGTTATCAGAGACATTCGATCTCAAATTGAGCTTACCCACCAATCGTATGCATGAGGTTTAGTTTTGGCTTAAGACCATTAATTCTTATCAAGCTCACTATCCCTTCCTGTTTCATAGTCATACAGTGAATCAAGCATTGGTTTAGCTCCTCATCTGATGCTCCTCTGCGCAGATAACTCTTGATATCGTAGCCAGGCCTTTCAAATAGACATGTAAGAAATCTCCCATCAGAAGTCAATCTTATCCTATCACACTGATTGCAGAAGGGCTCTGTTACAGAGGGAATAAATCCGACGGTGCCGATTCTATCTGAAAAAGAATATAGTTTAGCAGGTGCTGATATCTCTTGTTCTAAGACAGGAAACACTTTCCCAATATTGGACTCTAATTTTTCGATCATTTCCTTCTTACTAAAAACAAGATCGCTTCTCCATATCCCCGTCCCGTCTAATGGCATAAATTCTATAAATCGGACAGTGATGCCTGTGTGTCTTGCAAAATTGGCAAATTCAACAACTTCGTCATCATTCCAACCCCTGACGACAACTGTGTTTATCTTTACATCAAATCCAGCATCTTTTGCTTTTTGGATTGAACTTATGACTTTGTCTAATCCGTTGATCCCAGTCATCATCTTAAATCTATCCTCTTTAAATGAATCTAGACTAATATTCACGCTGTTAAGGCCACTAGATTTTAATTTTTTAACTCTATCTGAAAGTAGTAACCCGTTGGTTGTTAGTCCGATGCTCTTAATGTGGGGTATCTTTGCAATTGATTTAATTAGGTTTTCTATCAAAGGCCTGACGAGTGGTTCGCCTCCTGTTATTCTTATTTTCTCAACCCCTAAATTAGCGAAAATAGATGAAAGCCTAATTATCTCCTCAAAAGAGAGAACTTCAGTACTATCAAACCACTTTGTATTGTTTTTTGGCATGCAATACCCGCATCTCATATTGCATCTATCTGTGACAGAGACCCTTAGCTTTTTTGCAATTCTACCATAGTTATCTATTAGTTTGCTTTTCATGGATCATCTCATCTGCTTGTATGCCAGCTTATGATGGCGATCATTTTTTTCTTACCTGCTTTAACTGTTCGATGAAATGAAACTTCCAACCATTTGGTAAATCTTTAACCTTTATGGCTCGTTCTATTGTTTGAACATCGTCCTTATTTACAGTGTATAACCTGACAATATCCTTTACCGTAACACTATTTTCATCTTTTTTGATAAGTTTAATTTCGTCACCTTGTTCTAACTCTCCTTCCTTCATTACCTTGAAATAGACACCTGTAAGACCACTTGCTAAAAATCTTTTAATTATGTCCATTCTTCCAAATTTTACTCCAAGTTTATAACAAGGCATCCTAGGCTGGGTTGCCACGACTTTTGCTGTTCCAACCTGGAATTGATCTCCAATGTTAACCATTTCTTCAAACATTCCTTCTGTAGTAAAATTTTCACCAAACATACCCCAAGGCAAGGACATGCCATGGAATTCCTTTTGCCAGTAGCTATAATGTTCACTTGCATAGGCATAGATGGCCTTGTCGACACCACCATGTACTGTCAAGTCAGCCTGCTTATCTCCGTCGAGATTGAGTTCCCGTAGTCTTATACGACCACGAACAGGTTCCTTAAAGATTCCTGTAGTTACAAGTTCATCTTGGAATCTCACTTGGCGTGGAAGACCGACGTTTAGTGATAATAGCTTCAAAGCACATAAGTTATCCAAACATCTTAAATAAACCTTCAAAGGTCAATCTGTGCCCCCAGATTTTGTAGTTTACAGGATATTTGAATAAGAAAACTTAATACTTTATGTGGCGTAGTATTTGCATACTGTATTGTTACGCCTTTCTTGCCGTGAAACAGGACTGGATTGCGATTACGTGATTGAGGGTGAAACAGAAGATGAAATCTTGAGCAAAGGTGCAGATCATGCCATCAAGGTTCATGGTTTAAAAGCTGAAGATTTATTTTTTGAATACATTCCATGCAATTTCTTATGTCAGACTTTGAGCAAAATCACTGGGGTCTTCCCTAAAGAACGCTGAATCATTAGAATTAACCTCATCCCAAATTTTGCTCACAAGATTAGTTGTAATACATAGCTATTAAATTTAGTTTTTTTCTTATCTTTCGAATCTTATTGTTATTACGTATAAGGAAACTGAAGAGTGGTAGCTTATCATGGACTTATAGTAATTAGACTTCATAGGTCGAAGTCTAGTGGTAGTCTTAGATGTAGCAAGCACCGTTATGAAAAAAAAGGTGAGCATCCACTCTAGATAACGATAGACTAGCTGTAATTCATGATGTGCAACAAATATCTTTATTTTCACATTTGCAATTTACAGGTTCTTTTAGACATAGCGGGCAGATTATAGCACCACATCCTACGCATGTATTATCTGCTTTATTACAAGCCCAATGACTACATGTTTTAGTGTTCATAGCATCACCCCACTTAATGT
>DASWDL010000030.1:0-3082 GCA_036395315.1 Nitrososphaeraceae archaeon | reverse complement strand
GACCGTACCTAGTCCTGTTCTACCAGAAGGTCTAACGTTTCCAAACTCTTTTACATTCGGTTTACCTTCAGGCCCTATAGTTACAGAGTAGCCGTACACAAGCGGCCCAATCTCCTTCACTCTGCCGCCTTCTGGCGTCTCGTATTCTCTGACCAGTTCCTTTGGAGCTGTTGATTGAATTTCCTGGAATTGTTCTTCAAATATCCTTTCCATTTGTTTCCTTAGATCATCAAATTCTCCGAGGAACTCACTTTCAGGCCAAGACCCTCTCGAAGGATTTCGCATGAACCTACTAAACCAGTCAGACGGTTCAATTCCCCAAATACTCATAACTGAAGATATGACAAAGAAAGTATTTAATTATTATGCGAGAAAAATTTGATGTGAAAAAAAATGTTGGAAATTATGCTCAAAACATAAATCCGAATTATAATATATATAATCGTGTAATATTGTCCATAAGACTGATAAGTTCATTAAAAAATCAGGATCGATTAAAACCCATACCTAGCAGAGTAGATTATAATTTCTTTAATTACTGCTCTACTTGTGCTATAAAATATTCAAAAGAGATATTTCGCTGCAAGGAATGTAATCAAAAAGTTAGAACCACCTTGGCATCGCTCAAAATTAGAAGAATGGAAAAGGGTATAATTGAGTAATCCAAAAGCCAAGCATTAGGTATCCTCCTATTGGGCTTATCAGGCCCAAAATATGTGGCTTTTTGGTGCCGTGCAATCGTCATTGTATCCGGCTAGCACAGCTACCTACCCTGCTTAGGCTTTATTCTCTGCCTTGGAGGTTTATAACTTATTTAAGTTTTAAAGTCTAAACTAAATTAAGGTAAGGTATCTAACACACCTCTGACAGAGGATCTGATCATGGTCCTCTGCCAGAGACTTTTGTTCACTACTACAAACCAAGGAGGTTATTGTCACGGCTCTTTCCAATTCACTCACACCTAGACGGTAGCTATAAAGTGAGCATAGAAGGGTATCCAAGCCAATACTAGCCCAGCCAGACTTTTATTCTCTATAACTAGCAACGAACAGTTTCACAGACTAACTCAACGGTTAAATATTCTTTTGACACATTAATCACTGATTAAAAATGAGTATAGAACCTGACGATTGGTTTAATAGATTCTTTGGGTTTGGTGGATTACCTAGAAGAGGTCGTGGTAGTTATTTCAGTGATATGTCTAGAGAGCTTGATGAAATGCGACGAGATATGGAAGAATCATTTAGGGATATAGAAAAAAAAGCACCAAAGGGTCTAATAAGAGAATATGAAACACCTGAAGGCGGGAAAGTGAGAGAAGTAGGACCTATTGTATATGGTTATTCGATGACGATAGGACCTGATGGCAGACCAAGAGTAAAAGAGTTTGGAAATGTTAAATCTCCGATGAGCCGGGGTAGAGGCTTTTCCAGATCTCCTATGATCTCTTCTGAAAGAGAACCACTTTCTGATGTATCAGT
The DNA here is from genome assembly GCA_036395315.1 of Nitrososphaeraceae archaeon. Classification (GTDB taxonomy): domain Archaea; phylum Thermoproteota; class Nitrososphaeria; order Nitrososphaerales; family Nitrososphaeraceae; genus TA-21. Next base: position 1,601 of record DASWDL010000030.1, on the reverse strand, counting down.
GACAGATAAGGAAGTGCGAGTCCTCGTAGAAATGCCCGGCGTTCCCAAAGATAAAATCAAAATAAATGCATATGAGGACAAGGTAGAAGTTACAACTGGAGATGAGAAGAAATATCATGAAGTTATTGATATTCCACCAGAGGCGGATATAGAAACAGTTAAATCCTCATACAATAACGGCATACTAGAAATTGTATTCAAGAAGAAAGAAAAGCGAGCATCAAGAGGAAAGGAAATTAAAGTAGACTAATTACAAAAAGAAATCCCTATTTTCGAATGGCAGAAGTCAGATTAGACTAATTGCACAACCAAATCTACCATTTCAATGTTGGGATTTCCATCCACATCGGTAAGTTTGTTTTCGCTGCGTTTCATTGGATTCCATTATTGGTAATCATTATGAGAACTTATGTCATAGGAATTGTACGAGATCGTATGAACCAAGTTATGTCTAAATTTGTTATTTCCCTAAAGGCTTGCAATTCTAACCATCTTACTCAGTCGAACACAAAACTAGGTTTTGCTGGTTTAGGCTATCAAAATTTTATGAGTAGTGTTCGGCGATTAAAATTTCAATGAATACCATCAGTAAGGTACATTCTAGACTAGTCTAGAACAATAATATCTGCCAAATTGAAAGTCTGAGTATTTTTATCGTACTCATATATTTCACATTCAATGTCTGATTGTGGAGAAATTAGTTTTATATCATTCAAATCCTTCTCTCCACCAATTCTATAAAGTTTTCTCATTTGTAATAGCTTATCAGCTTCTTCACTTAATACTATTACAAAAGAAGGCTATTCTATCCCAGCCTTTTCATTTTTGATCCGCACTTTGGATAGGCGATTACTCTATGTTAATTTCCACAATTCATACAGCTTACAAACACGAATTATCATTATCTCTGATCTTTGACTATCTCCTGTTTTTATCATTTTAACATCCATGTTTGACAGTCATATATCCAATACCACTTTGCCTCTAGGATGTACGTCCCTTTGGTAATCAAGTGCATCACCAGCTTCATCCAATGAAAACTTCTTCTCTATATTCACCCGTATATTATTTTCATCCACCCATTGTGCCACTTTTGTCAGTCGTTCCCTATCGGCTTTTTTGAACTGGAATATGGCTTTGACGCCGTATTGATTCATTAGCTCTGAATCGGGCTGCTCTAGCATCGAAACAATTACGCCGCCTTTCTTCAAAACTTTGAAAGATCTTCTGTAAGTGTCACTGCCTACAGTATCAAAAACTGCATCATAATTTTGCAGCAGGTCTTCAAAGGTTTGGGTTCTGTAGTCTATTACTACATCCGCACCTAATTCTTGGGCAAACGGCTTATCATTTGCACTTACAGTCGTCGCGACATATGCTCCCAAGTATTTGGCAAACGATGAAACTGAAATGGATCTTGCTGATGGGATCAAAGAATTACTAACAAAACATGGCTTAACTCGTACCAAGGTACTTGATTATTCTGCTGGTGAACTGTCATCCCTTCTAAATGTAGACGAATATGTAGCAATTTTAATCCTTAATGCTGCCAAATCTGCATCGTTAATTGTACCTTAGTACGAGTGAAATTCGCTCTTGTG
>DASWDL010000029.1:0-6845 GCA_036395315.1 Nitrososphaeraceae archaeon | reverse complement strand
GCATAAATTCATTTGCACCAATGTAGGACGTGTGGCGTGATTTGTCAATGTGGTAGTATAGATCGCTGTTCATCATTCATGAATTATGAATGCTCAGACTGTAGAAATTTTTGGACCTCGGCTAATTAGGGGTTTAGACATACCGTCTAGATCAGAATCACAGGACGTTGCCAATAAGCAATAATTCGTAGAGGGGTCAAAGAAAAGAAAAAGATATGAAAGATTATGCAGAAGTGCAACCATTATGTCAAATATTGAAAGACCTTAAATTTCCAACAACCAAAAATCAAATCGTAACTTTTGTCGAAAGACAAGATCCAAATAATAAACTCCTGACAAAATTCAAGGATATTGAAGAGAAAGAGTATTTGAACATCTCACAGGTAGCAGAGGCTTCTGGGATAGCCAGAAAATGAACAGATTCAACAACTAGCGATGTAAATTCACGGATCGTACACGTCTATCAATTGAGCTTCTGATTGTCTCTGCTTGTTGCTGGACTTGCTTCGCTCTTCCTTATTCTTCTGTTCTTTTTTAGCTTCTGTTTCTGAAGCCATATCATATTTTGCACAACAAATAATTTTAAAGATATAATACTACTGCCGCGATGTTTTTATCTCTAGCGTCTTCTACTCTTTGTCTTACTAGTCTTACTTTTTGATCCTCTACTCCTTGTCTTCCTTTCTGTTCCCCTGGATGGCGATTTTTTAGGTCCAACTATGGCAAGCTTTCTATTCATCTGTGTTACTTGCTTTTTAAGATCTTTAATAGTCGCATGGTGTGCTAACAGTAGAGCTTTCAGTTGTTTTTCAATATCTTTGACAGCCAAATCCGTTTTTTTCCTAGCATCGGAATGCTTGCGCAACTCACTGTGTAACTTGGTAAGTGATCTTGATTCGACTTCTGGTTTCTTTCTCCTAGCCTTCCACGCTCTATTTCCCGTTCCTGAGCTTTTGTGGTTACTATATCAGTAGTTTCTTCAAAACGTTCTTCAACTTCAGGTTCTACAATTGGTCCTGCTGCTTGTAAAACTCTAACATTATTTTCGATTGGCTCTTCTTCTGTGATTTCAGCACGCATTTCCTCGGTCAATTTTGCTGGCTCATTATCTTCATTTTCCTCAAAAGCCATAGACAAATTGTGTGACCGTATCTAAAAAATAAATCGGAAACTAGTCCAATCCAACGTCAACCGTTTTCTAGGATAATGATGATAAAAAATTAGTGGCTTTTAATTTAGTTTCCGTTCTTATTATAATAGTCGGGACTAATTAAGTTCATCCATAGCGTAACAATTAATGCAAATTGATTGATACAAACTACTTATCTGTAGTGCGATGTATGATTTCATCTTTCAATTATTTGACTTCAGTGAGCAACAATCCCTGAGGCCTTTACTACTATATCTTCAAGCTAGGCTAGGTACCCATCGCTCAACCATTGAGAAATTTATTAGTCGGTTGTGAAAATTATTCATTGGACGGATCATGGAGAAAGATAACGAGAATATCTAACAGGTACCCTTCCTTCAAATCTTGAAAAATATTAGCCTAAAGAACTCCAAACTCACAGTAGTTCTATGTAATCTTTATTTCTTAAAGAAGGGCGGGACAATAAGCAGCGACAGTAAATGGTCCAAGAAGTTAGATATGTGCTCATATTTTTATCATTTTTAGTTGGAGAGGCGGAGTATCTGTATTTTGACTGCTATATCTGCCACTCCTCAATATCCCTATTTCTCTGAATATCATGATTATCGTCTTACAATGATTTACCGATAACTTTCTTTCGAATATTTGTTTCATCCTCTTGATAAGTTTGGTTGTTATATCGATATTAGGACCTGTCACTATGCACATCTGACTTTTCCTGAACTCACACATAGTGTCATTATCGATAGAGGTGCATAGCCAGGCCATGCGTCTTAAGAAGAACTCAGTTACGCCTTTGTTTTTTTATCGATTGAGGTACCTCAGTTTCCAAATAATGTTACCGAGTTTATGAAGGAACTATGGAAATTAGGGCCTCCTTTGAAACCAATGCCATTAGTTTTGGTATTATTGGGGCGTATTGGATTGCGTACCACAGGTTATTTAATAGAATATCGGGCTCGCATCCCGAGTCGGGTCAAACCGAAAGTCTTGGAATAAATTACTAAACACAATATTCCCGTATAAATTGAAAGCGACTTTATATCCGGCTGCACCTTATTTGATTAGCGAGGTAGGGAAGCCAGATTCTGTAGGCGGAAGGCAAAGTTATCCCGGCGGGCTCATAACCCGCAGACCGATTGTTCAAATCAATCCCTCGCTATTTATATTATTAGTTTAATCTATCTGTAGATTTAATATCTGGGTAATTTTCTATGAATTGAAAAAATTAGCCGAAGCTATACCCGTAAGAGGTCTAGATATTCAGTTTCTAACAAAGTATCATGCCTGACCAGTATGGCTAGATAAGAACATGGACCCAGGCAGAATTATTATTCTAGCGTTGATGGAAGCAAAGTTGCCAACCATAGGTTAGTGGGATTCCAAAATCAGTCTCCTTTCGGAGTTCCATCTTTCATTATCCCCATTAACCTTGACAAGTATCTTGCCTTTACATGGGTCAACTTGTTGGATTGACTCAAATGTTTTAATAATTGAATACGCCATAATATAATACCACCAAATAGAGCAATCTTACTTGTTCCCACTAAGAATGAGAAGTTTGTTCAAATTTGGTGGCCGTTGCTGAAGGTGAGTGAATTAGGATAACTAGATTAGCAAAAGCCAATCCCGCAGCAATCCTAATTCACCACCGGTTAATTAGACATGAATTGGAAAAGCACTGTTTGAGCTCCGATACTTTCGATATAATAAATAATACATATGATTAAATGTCTGGACTCATTAAATATTGATGATGATAACTATTGGTAGCGGATACCAACACCTTTCCTTTGAGAGATTGGCATATTAAGCATATGCAAGATACGATAATAAAATATCTTAAAGGTTTGTCTGCAAATGCTTCTCGATATGAAAGAAAGTTATACAGAAAATATGGTGGAATAACAAAGGAACGAAAAAGGATCCACTATGATCTTAAGCAAGGAGCAACAAACAATGATCTTATGTTATTTCTAAAAATGATTAGAAAAGATCCTTCATTCTCCGAACTTCGTAATAATGTTGCTTTTGAAGATAGGTTGAACGAGTTAGAGTCACATTTTCTACCTATAGAGTCTCATTACTTGCTTCCTGAGATTAGCCATTAGATCAAAAAACCGAGCGGAAACAGTCCTAGTTGTGTTTTCGTTAGTATTACTGTAATAAACAGCAAATATGAAAAAATATACAATGTCTGTCTATGATAGAACTGGTGGGTACGAAAGGAGTTAGTGAATAAGACCAGACCGTACCTACCCTATTTCTCAGGTTTTGGTATAAAATAAATGTGGCAGGCTTGCACAAGGTAATAGGAGCTCACATACATAATGGAAAAGCTGGCGAGATTGGTGACCCCATAGTTACGCTCTTCCTCACCAGGTGTCACATGCACGAGAACCCTTGGAAAGATGTTTATTTTCCCAAATTCTATTTTTGGGGCATTCTCGACTGTGAAACACACCATGTCTCCATGGTCTACGGGTACCACGTTTTTTGGATAGATTATTTTAAACTGGTGCCTTTCGTTTTTGTATTCTCGGTAATCAGGAATAGGTGGGACCCTAAACATTTTTTCGCTGTACTCTATTCCATATTTGTCTAATGCAAAATCGATGAATTTTGGGTCATTCAATAGATTGTACATATCATTAAGTCGTTCCGTTGCGTTACCGGATAAAGGTGATAATTCGATAGAATTTATTTTTGCATATTCTACGCATATATCCGGAAATTTGTTTACCGCTTTGTGTTTTTTTTCTGCATCTATTGTTTTATCATCCCGATACATTTCTTTATCATCCCATGATTCACTTCCAGTCATTTTTTTGTTGGAACCATTTAGGTAATCCTCGAACTAAACTTTTTCTAGATTGTAGTGCTAATAGTGTGGTCAGTCAGGCATAACAAACTGGCCCATCGATTTAATCAGCTCCAATATCTTTTAGCTTCTAGCCCCTTACGTTAATTCTTATAACCAGTCATCACTTTTGTTCGGATGGCGGAAAGGGAGTGACTGCTCGCACTGTAAAGAGATGTTTAAGGAAAAACTAGAAATTGCAAAGTAAAGGCACAAGGGCCCAACCACAAGCCCACAGCACCAATTCCAATAGGATAGGCGCAGCCACCCAGGAGATTGATCTAAATGACTACGGATGAGATAACCACAAATAACCATATAAGTATTCTACAGGATTTTCAGGACCTTTTGCGCTCTATCTGGAAATCAGACTCCACAAGCCCGTCCATTTATTCAGTTGAATCAAGTCGTCGTATCCGTTATTTTGATTTTCAATATTTGACTATTAACAGGTAAAGTAGTGGGGAGAATTCAAGTGGCTTCAACATGTCGATAACTTTCTTTCTACTATCAAGGTTTTAATTTAGTTTTGAATTGTGAGTTGCTGTGCAAAGTCCAAAAAGTGGGAAACATGAAAGGTAATAATTAAGTCATTGACTAGCGAAAGACCCTTTGGAGAGGTTTTCGATTTCTTTGAAAATGTAGAAAATATGGAAAGCGGTGGAGCACTGAAGTCAATCACGAAGGGAAATGATGGATGGTGGCAATGTGATACTCCTGCAGGTAAAGCCAAGATTAAGACTGTTACAGACAGAAAATTTGGTATTCTCGATCATGTTTTTGTAAGTGGAGGAATAGAATGGAATGTGTTTGTCAGAACAGTTCGAAATCTAGAAGGATAAACAACAACTTGGACTTTCGTTAAACCAGATGGTTTGTCCGATGTTCATTTCGAGGAACAGCTCAAAAATTTTGCTGTAGAGATATTGGGGTGGAAAGATGCTTTAGAGCGTACAAATACTTAGTGTGTGGAAAAATTGCGTTAACAGCCACATTACCGCCTCCTGGAGCCTCACGTACAGAACCCGAACGTGTCTCTGCTCTTGAATAGTATTGATAGTGATAAAGCCGGCTGGTAGAACTGTACTGTACTGTATTCATGTTCGATTCTCAAGAGGAGTTTTCAGAAACAAGTTCAAAAAAATGACCAGGTAGGTGGAAGAGGAAGTAGTATGCAGGTTTTAATTACTTCCTTTTCTGTGTCAGTATATTTGCTAATTTGTTGTGAAGTTCTTGTTTGGCCTGAGCGGTTGATCCTAACGCTTCCCATTCTTTCCCTGACGCTTCGATAACCGCTTCGGCAGCCTGGTCCAAGTTAGATCCCCATTTATCTTCAATTTTCTTTTTCAGTTTTTCAACTTTTACTTCAAAGAGGGCTTTAAAGAAGGCCTTTTGAAACATTGCCTGCGACATAGTAACAGGATCTGAGACTTGCATTCCCATTCTTTCATGTCCACAACCATGGTGTCCGCCTCCAGATGTAGGACATCCACATCCACAATCTTCTCCAGTTTCACATCCACATTTATTTTCCATTTCTATATTACCTCTAGATAGTACCTATAGAAAGGTAAGTATATAAGAAAGTTTCGAGAAGGTAAGTAGGTAACTTGAAGTTAAGTGAGCCAAATTTAGAAGGAAGCGAGCGACCGCTTCAACAGAAACCAGATAGTATATGTAAAAATATGAAATGCTGTCCTATTAACAATACGCTCAATATAATTGGGAAAAAATTTACCCTCTTGCTTTTACGAAATATGATGTTACTGAAACAAACTCGATTTAACCAGTTCATGGACTCGATAGAGCAGATAAATCCGAAGACTCTTTCAGTGAGACTTAAGGAGATGGAGAAAGATGGATTAATAAAAAGGAAGGTCTATCACGAAACTCCCGTTAGGGTTGAATATGTGCTAACTGAAAAAGCGATGGCTTTGACTCCAATATTAGAGCAAATGGCAATCTTCTCTATGCGATACTGCGCCAAAGATGTATTCAGAGGACCACCACCAAAAGATGTAGAAAATATATATTCTAATATTATCATGAAATATAGAACGGCCGCATAAAGTTAAGAGAATACCTAAACCTCCCGCTACTTTTGTAAATGGATATTGTTTATATACATTATGATAATTCATGATAAGTGCTCACATTACATGGTATGAGTAGGAGGGAATTTGGTTCTCCATAGGAATGGCAGAATATATTTCAGTCAAATAGATTATATTATATTTCATGTTAAACTGGTAAAAGTTCGATTGACATCAGTATTCGTCCCAGGTTCTGCTAGCAAGGACCGAATCATATTATCTGTTTCATTATATCCACCTTCTCCAACATGATCACATATGATATATCCTTCATTGTCCACTAGATAGTCTCTTGGCCAGTATCTATTTCCATAACCATTCCAAACGCGATACTTATCTGCACTTGTTATCCCCCATTGCATCAGTTACCTGGCTAGAAATTGGTTTTAGCATTTCATTTATTTCATTTAACACTCCCAAGAACCGCTGTCCCTTTGCAGTTATCTTATAAGATTTATCAAGCTTATCATACTCCATATGATTTTCTTTCATGAGGATTTGCAGATAAGACTTAACTTGGGGATAAGAGAAAAATACATCAGCTTAGTAATTCCTACTCTATTTTCTATGCAAGCAATTTCTAGAAGAGAGGCAACTATTTCGATCCTATCACGCCTCACCATAATAATACTCATAAATGCATTTCAACACTAGGGGCTGGAATTTCCGGTTTTAAAGTGCTCATTCCGCCGATGATTCTCTAAATCATCCACGGTATTGAAGGTCTGGCCACATTGATCAC
>DASWDL010000028.1:0-3951 GCA_036395315.1 Nitrososphaeraceae archaeon | reverse complement strand
GGTCTTTTCTTCCGTGTCATCTACATCCTTTCCAGCCTTTCCAGCCCCGTGCTCTACATCCCTTCCAACCCTTTCAGCTCCATGCTCTACATCCTTTCCAGCCTTTTCAGCCCCGTGTTTTACATCCTTTCCAGCCTTTTCAGCCTTTTCCTTTCCGCCCATAAAGGCCCTCTTCAGTTTATCCAGGAAGCCCATAAAAAAGTATTATCTTTAGAGTATTTAAAGCTTGAAGCAATCTTGCCTTCTTAACAGGAAAGTTATATCATAAACTCACTCAAACTCATCTGCAATTTACTAGCAAAATGAAGTCCCCGAACTAAATGTGTAGTACAATTATTTCATTAAACGGTGATTGTAATTTAATTTTCCTACTTTTTTTTTAAATTCATTTTACTAGTATCATGTCACGACTTGATTACGTGGTGGTTATATTATATCACAATTATTAGCAGTAAATAACCCACCATTGCATGGAGGTTTTGACTTAATTTTGAATTTGACTATATTATCCAGTGTTATAGCGAATATGATACATAATTCGTATATAACATAATTCTATGAGAATACTATAGTTGGTAATTTCTGCAACTTTTATATGTTGCAGTTTTTGACACTTTGTATGATGTTTCTAGGAGATGCTAAATCAAGTTCGATTGTCATGACCGTTGTTGCTCTGATTTTTTCATTTTTTCTTGTGTTTGAAGTAAATTATTCCTTAGCAGAACCTAACTTTGGTGCGGCTGGTGACTGGGGTTGCAGCTCAAACACAAAAAGTACAGTAACTAATATTAGAAGCCATAACAGTCCAGAGCGCGTTTTTGCTATAGGTGACTATTCTTATACAAGTACTCCTACATGTTGGCTTGATATAATAGATGCTATTAAAAGCAGAACAAGGATAGCAATAGGCAACCACGAGGATGAATCAAGTGAGGGATTCAGCTCGTACCTGAGCGCTTTTGGCCTCTCTAAAACATATTACTCCTTCACATACGGCAATGTACGGGTAATAGTCATGGATACTGACCATGACAGTTATTCAAAAGGTTCTTCCCAGTACAACTTTGTTATAAGTCAGCTTCAGCAGGCGTCAACAGATTCCAACATTAAGTGGATTATAGTATACATGCATAAGCAAATGTACACTTCTTCCAATACATGTAGTTCTTCTTCATGCTCAAATACCGGCAGTGATGCTACAAACCTTCGGAATATTTATCATAGTCAATTTGGTAAATATGGTGTTGATGTAGTATTAGATGGGCACGTACATGATTTTCAGAGAACTTTTCCAATAAAATACGACTCTGGTTCACCTTCCAGTCCGATAGTAACAAGCTCCGCATCAACTGACTATTCCGATCCTTATGGTCAAATATTTGCGTTAGTCGGAACTGGAGGAGTCAACATTCACGCTTTGTCAGGCAAATCTAGTTGGGTCAAATATCAACAAGATGATAGATTCGGCGCCCTTGATATTAATATAGAGAACAGTGGTTACAAGCTTGTTGGTAGATATTATACAAATGATGGAGTAAAGCGAGATGTATTCACAATTACCAAAACCGGTACCACTAGTTATGATTCTGGTCCTAGCTTGACTCTTTCAGGACAGAGTGCAGAGATCCAAAGTGGTGCGAATGTAGATGGTAAGAATGATCAAAATAATAATATACAACTTGGCCAGGCTAATGGAAAAGGAAAGGGACTTGAGTGTGAACACTTCACGCAGCAAGGACCCGTGCGCTGTAGAACTAACTAAGTCCAATGGATACAGGACGTTTAATTTCCAAATTTTGTTAACTGTCTACTTTTGAATCCAATACTGTCCTAGATACGTACAAGTTATTATTGACTTGCAAACAATAACTAATATCGGAATATGCCAAGTTAGGATTAAAGAAACTAAAAATTAGACGAATTAAATTAATCTTATATGTGGAAAGAAATAGTCATTTTAGCATAAAGTATTAATTGAAAATGCAGAACAAATTAATTAATTGCAAGCTTTTCATTGAATTTCGGTATCAACATTCGTATATAATAAAAAGCTCTAACTTATTTCCAGAGAGAGATTACAGATAAAGTAATAAATGGGCAAACAGTAAATTAAACGAAATTTTATGAGGAGTAATATCTATTATGCCCTAACATTTCTCTGCGTAATATCGGCTTTTGCTGTATTCTCAATGCTCTTCATTGCAAGTCCTCACATAGCCTATTCTAAAAATCCAGAAGTTAGTTATCTCGACGTAAATGATTCAAGCTCTGTTTCAAAATTCAGTGTGGCGGCATGGCTCAAAACATCCAATGATTACAAAACAGATGCCTTTATTGTCAATAAAGCTGGTGGGGATGGGAATTTGAACTATGGAATATGGATGACTGATGCCGAAAAGATACGGGGGGGATTTGAAACTTCAAATGGAAAGCCGATGTATGCAACTTCTCCACTTTCATATAGCGATGGAAAGTGGCATTATGCACTGGTAACGTTTGACGGTTCTATTACCAATCTTTATATCGACGGAAAACTGGTCGCCTCAGAGTCGACGTCTGGAAGTCCAGATAATGGTGGGAATGAACCAGTAAGAGTGGGAGCTAATTCAGCGAATCCCAATGACTACTTTATTGGTGACGTGGATGAAGTAAGGGTCTGGAAAACTGCATTGAACGATCAACAAGTCTTTAATGCTAATAATGGTAAATTTGACACCAAGGGTCAAATCTTATATCTTGACTTCTCACAACCTATGGTAATTTTAAATGAAACATCGATAGTCAATCAAACCGCTACAAATGCAACATCTATAGCAAATCAAACTGCCAATAATGAAACCGGAATCCAAGGAGCCAATAAAACTGCCAATAATGAAACCGGAATCCAAGGAGCCAATAAAACTGCTGTTAAAGAACTTAATCGTCAAACTAACCTTATTACTAAGAATGATACCGGAAATGCTAATGGGACCAACCAAAACATAGAATCTATTAAAAAACCACAAACCAAAAATGAAACAGGCATTAGGAATGAAACTCTAATAGAAAATCAAACATCAGAGTCAAAACCCTCAAAAGAGAACAGTTTACCAAAGGCTTTTGACCAAAGTGTATCAGTAGATCAGAATAGCCGTATTAATATTAACCTTGTCGCTGATGATGAAGATAAAGATAATTTACAGTTTGATATAACGGCTGATCCATTACATGGAAGCTTGGATAATTTCAATAACGAAAAAGGTACTGTAACCTACATATCACAAAAGGATTATTCAGGAGATGACAAATTCAGTTTTAGAGTAAGCGATAATAAAGGCGGTCAAAGTGAGCCAGCAAATGTAGATATACAAATCAATACCGTGAGTGGACTAAATGAAACAAAGAGTACCGGGCCGGCAAACTCTGAAGGGAAATTAAGTAATGAGACCAGCACAGAACAGACTGGAAAAACAAATTCTCAAGAAAAATTAAGTAATGAGACCAGCACAGAACAGACTGGAAAAACAAATTCTGTGCAAGAACCTAACCAACCTCCAAAGGCCGATGCTGGGGACGATCAATATGTAAAGGTGAGTACTCAAGTTAAACTTGATGGAGGAAAGAGCAGCGACGAAGACGGGAAAATTGTATCGTACAAGTGGGAACAAACTGATGGTCCTCAAGTAAATATTAAGAAAGCAGATGTACAAACGGCAACTTTTGACGTACCAGAGTCAGCTGCTGATTCAAAACTTACATTCAAACTGACGGTAGTTGACGATAAAGATGCATCAAGCTCTGATGATGTTACTCTACAGGTCGGAAATGAGGTACCTGTGCAAACTGACACCAATCAACAAACAGACACTAACAAGCAAACTGACAACACCAATCAACAAACAGACACTAACAAGCAAACTGACAACACCAATCAACAAACAGACACTAACAAGCAAACTGACAACACCAATC
>DASWDL010000027.1:0-7009 GCA_036395315.1 Nitrososphaeraceae archaeon | reverse complement strand
CAGGTCCTGTTTTGATTGATATTCCTAAAGATGTTCAACAGAGTAAGGCGGACATCACTTTCCCTGACCTAATAAAGGTCAGAGGATATAACCCTATTACCGATCCTGATTTAACTAATGTGGGCAGAGCAGTTGAGATGTTGCAGTCGGCACAAAAGCCTATTATTATGGCTGGTGGTGGTGTTATTCTCTCTGGCGCATTTCCAGAACTCCAAGCCTTGGCGGAATTACTGATGGCTCCAGTCGTGACCACATTCAAGGGAAAAGGGGCATTTTCAGAAAATCACCCGCTTGCAATGGGACCTATCGGGATGCACGGCCATCCAGAGGCAAACAGGATAATTCTTGAAGCAGATCTGATTCTAGCGGTGGGAGCAAGGTTTTCAGATAGATCCGTTGGGAGGTTTGACGAATTTGGTAAGGGTATGAATATCATTCATATGGATATAGACCCTGCTGAAATAGGGAAGAACAAATCTGTCGACATTGCTATAGTTGGAGACGTAAAATCCTCATTACGATCTATGGTGAAGATGCTGTCAAAAAGAATGATCAAAAAGGAGCCAGATAATGAATGGTTAAAGAGGAGGAGAGAGTTGATAGATTACTATTTTGAAACGCTCAAGGATTATCCAAGAGAAATAACGGCAAAGAAATCACTAAAGAAGCTACGTGAAATCTTGCCTGCGGATGCAATAGTCACTACTGAAGTTGGTCAATGCCAAATGTGGGCTTCATTACACTTTGACGTAATTTCACCGGGAACTTTTTTTAGCTCAACCGGGTTGGGAACAATGGGGTTTGGTTTTCCGGCATCAATAGGGGCAAAGGCGGCTAGGCCAACAGTGCCTGTTGTGGATATTGCAGGTGATGGCTCTTTTAATATGACTGAAAATTCGTTGGCCGTATCTGTATTGGATAAACTTCCCGTTATAGTCTTTCTACTCAACAACTATATGCTTGGAATGGTGGCACAATGGCAAAGGACATTTTATGATCGAAGATACATGGGAGTCCATCAGTATAAGTGTCCCGATTATGTGAAGATAGCGGAAGCGTATGGTGCCAATGGTATAAGAGTCGAATCCATGGATGAACTGGAGAAAGCCCTTAAACTTGCAGTGAAGTCAGATCTCGCAACAGTAATAGATATCCCTATAGATTCGGAGGAAGATGTTTACCCTTTTGTAGCACCCGGTACAGGTTTAAAAGATATGATAACCGGTGCATGAACATTGGCCACTGTTGAAACACGGCCACTACAACTTCATATAATTTCATCTCTAGTAGAGAATAAGCCGGGAGTACTTTTTAGGATTACCAACCTCTTTAGAGCCAGAAATTTCAATATCGAAAGTATAACAGTTGGAACTACAGAACAGCCCGACCTTTCTCGGATGACTATTACTACAAAAATCGATGAATATACTTTAGATCAGCTCATAAAGCAATTAAGAAAATTGATAGACGTTGTTGATGTAATTGAGCTTGATGTGCCTAACACCGTTTATCGTGAGTTGGCATTGATCAAAATGCGAACATTAGATCCGGTAACAAAGATGGAAATTACCAATTATGCCTCAATCTTTAGAGCAAATATTCTAGACATTGGTAAGAAGTCTATTACGGTTGAAATAACGGGCACCCCGGATAAAATAGATGCCTTTAAGAATCTAATAGATCATTATGGTATCATCGAAATGGCAAGAACAGGTGTATCCGCTCTTTCGAGAGGAGACTAGTTTGAATGCAAATCAAATAATAAGAATATTCGACACCACATTGAGAGATGGTGAACAAACACCTGGCGTATCTATCACTCCTGCTCAAAAACTAGATATAGCTATAAAACTTGACGAATTGGGAGTCGACGTAATAGAAGCAGGTTTTCCGGTAGTTTCTGAAGGTGAAATTATAGGCATTAAAAACATCGTAAAACAGCGCTTAAAATCCGAAATTTGCGTGTTGGCTCGTACTATAAAATCAGACATTGATGCTGCAATAAACTGTGGGGTCGACTATGTCCACACCTTTATAGCTACTTCAGAAATTCACATGAAGTATAAGCTTAAGATGTCAAAGGAGCAAGTTTTGGAGAGAGCTGTTTGGGCAGTCCAATATGCAAAGGATCATGGAATGAAGGTTGAATTTTCTGCAGAAGATGCAACCCGTTCTGACCGACAGTTTCTCTTGGAAGTCTTTAAGTGTGTCTCAGACGCGCACGTCGATAGAATCGACATACCTGATACAGTCGGTTATGCCACGCCTCACTATATCGAATCATTAGTCAGTGATGTCCTTGATAATACGAAAGTACCGATTAGTATGCATTGCCACGATGACTTCGGATTGGCGGTTGCAAATTCAGTCGCTGGAATTAATGCCGGTGCGACCTGTGCCCATGTTACTATTAATGGGCTTGGAGAAAGAGCTGGTAACGCCTCGCTCGAAGAGTTAGTAATGGCTCTCCAATGTCTATATGGCAGGAAACACAATATAAATACACAGTTACTATATGAAATATCTAAATTCGTTTCGAATACGATGGGAATAATTGTGCAACCAAACAAGGCAATTATCGGTGAAAATGCATTTGGGCACGAATCTGGTATTCATACTCATGGTATAATAAATAACCCACTTACCTACGAACCTATAAGTCCAGAGTTAGTTGGAAGGCGACGATGGTTGCAAGCGGGAAAACATGCCGGAGCTCACGGAATACGAGCCATGCTGGGAGATTTTGGAATTGATCCAACTGAAGAACAATTGCATACAATTGTAGAAAAGCAAAAGGATATTGCTGATTTGGGAAACTCAATTACAACCTCCGAACTATTATCTATTGCTGGTCAAGTCCTTAAAAGTAACCAATTCGAAGAAAAGTTCAAGCTGCTCGACTTCCATATAGTCACTGGATTGAACATGACACCTACTGCTGTAGTAAGATTAAATACTCATGGTAAGAATTTTATTGCTTCTGAGATTGGGGTAGGACCAGTTGATGCTGCCTTAAAAGCAATACAAAAAATAGCCGCGGACGTTGCTAATATACGTATTCGTGAGTATCGACTTGATTCTATAACTGGTGGGTCTGATGCCCTAGCAGAAGTTTCAGTAAAAGTCGAAGACTTGGAGGGAAACGTAATTTCATCAAGGAGATCTGGAGCAGATGTTGTGGTTGCTTCCGTTCAATCTTTAATGGATGCAATTAATAAGACAATGTTAAGGAAAATATTGAAACCTAGAAATCGTCAATTGTGAGTAAATTAACAGAGAAAAAGTTGTCCGCAAGTGTATTTTATTGACCAGATATAGAATAGCGTTTGTTAACGGTGATGGCATAGGCCCTGACCTGGCTATCTCAGGCCTAGCATTGCTGAATATGATAAATGACAATTTTTCTACTCTAAAATTTGAAATTACCGAAGTTGAAGCAGGTGATAGTGCGAAAGTAAAGTATGGAGTTGCGCTACCAGATTTTTCCTTTGATATTATCAAGAAGTCTAACGTCTGTCTTAAAGCTCCAGTGGGAGAAAGTGCTGCAGACGTCATTCTTGTTTTGAGGCGATACTTTGACCTTTTCGCAAACGTGCGTCCCGTAAAATCATATCCAAATGTTAGTTCACTTGCTCCCTATGTAGACCTTGTAACTATTAGGGAGAACACAGAAGATATTTACCTTGGATGGGAATTTCCGGTCGATGATCAAACTATAATTGGGTTGAGGCTTACTACTGCTACTGCATCGGTTAGAATAGCTGAATATGCCTTCGTAGAGGCTATGCGAAGAAATAAGGCGAAGAAAGTGGTAGCAGTTCACAAGGCAAATGTCTTGAGAAAAGGGGACGGCTTGTTCTTAAAAATGTGTAGAAATATCAGAGAAAAATATCCCGAAGTGGAATATAGTGAGCTTTATGTTGATGCTTGCGCAATGAACTTAATCCGAAATCCTGAAGATTTTGATGTCATACTTACTACAAATTTATTTGGAGACATTATTTCAGACGAAGCAGCGCAAGTAGTAGGGGGACTGGGATTGGCTCCAGCAGCGAATGTTGGAGAAAAATTTGCTATTTTTGAACCTGTTCATGGAGCAGCATTCGATATTGCAAATAAAAATATAGCCAACCCTTCTTCGATGTTTTTATCAGTAAAGTTAATGCTCGAATGGCTGGCCAGTAAATCAGAGGGCGAGACTCATTGTAGGGAATTAGGAATGATGGGTAATAGGATTGAGGAAGTTTTGGAAAATATGCTCAAGGAGGGTATAAAAACAAAGGATATTGGGGGTTCGTTGCATACTGATGAATTTACAAACGAGTTTCTAACGAGGCTTCTCTAGAGTTTTACTAATCAGTGTAATTTATGACCTCAATCTGTAAGCTATACTTGTATGCTAATTATTCCAGCGATTCTAAGTCAATATGTTTATTTGCCTTGGAAATCGATTCACAGATTTCAGTTAATACTCCGTGTAATGATTTGGGATGAATGAAGATTATTTTACGGCCATATGATCCGGTTCTCAACGTTCCTAACAATCTACACCCGTTATCTGAAGCCCTTTTAACATCTTCATCTATACGATCTGCAGTTATTGCTAGGTGATGAATTCCTTCCCCTCTTTCAGAGAGAAATTTAGTTATAGGACCGTCAGTAGAAGTAGGTTCCATCAATTCAATTCGAGTATCTTCCAATTGAATGATCGCAACTCGTACTTTTTCACCAGGTACCTCCTCTATGTGAATACTATCGCTTTTAATAGCCTTTTCAAAATCCTTCAACGCATCGTCTAGATTATTAACAGCTATTGCTACATGATCTATTCTCAATTATTTTCCCCCACGTCCAATTCAAAGTGTTTAAAAGGAGAATTTGGGCTCATATCTTCCAAACACCTGTCCAAATGAGCTACTTATTTCTCCTAACGTGACCCGGCTCTTGACAGCAGATATTATATGGGGCATCAAATTTTCTTCTTCGGTTTGCGCAGCTCTCACAAGGTTGGCTATCTGTTGGTTTACCTTGGTCATGTCACGTTTACTTTTGAAGTTTCTCAATTTTATTACTTGTCTTTGTTCGGTTTCACTGTCGAGTGTATTTAATTTAGGTTCTATTTCTTGTACATCTTGAAATTTATTAACTCCCACTATGACCCGTTTTCCTTCATCGATTTCTTTTTTAAGTTTATACGCATTGCTTCTTATCTCTTCTTGGAAGAACCCTTTTTCAATTGCAGCCATCGCTCCTCCCATCCTTTCTATTTTCTTTAAGTATTTTTCGACTTCTTCTTCAATGCGAGTGGTCAAGTATTCTATATAGTACGATCCTCCCATCGGGTCGACGGTTTTAGTTAGCCCCGTTTCGTTAGCAATTATTTGTTGCGTCCTTAAGGCCACTTTAACTGAATCCTCTGTTGGAAGTGAGAGGGCTTCGTCCCTGGAATTTGTGTGCAACGATTGACACCCTCCTAGAACAGCTGCCATCGCTTCAAGAGCGACCCGAACGATATTATTGTCAACCTGCTGAGCAGTAAGCGATTCACCGCTGGTTTGTACATGAAATCTTAAATGCCATGATTTAGAATTTTTTGCATGAAATTTATGTTTCATTAACTTGGAATATATTCGTCGAGCAGCTCTGAATTTTGCTATCTCTTCCAAGAATTCCATAGTACAACAGAAGAAAAATGAAAGTCTTGGGGCAAAATCATCGATCTTCAATCCTCTCATTGTGCAAACATTGATGTACTCGATAGCGTTGGCGAAGGTGAATGCTAATTCTTGTACAGCATTTGAACCTGCTTCACGCATATGATAGCCTGATATACTTATCGGATACCACTGGGGGACATACTCTGAGCAGTACTGGATCATATCCCCTATAAGACGCAACGAAGGTTTGGGCGGATATATGTACGTATTTCTAGCAATATATTCTTTCAAAATATCGTTTTGGGTTGTTCCCCTTAATACTGAAGGTGACAAACCTTGTGATTCTGCAACAGTAACGTACAGTGCTAACAAAATTGAAGCAGTGGAGTTAATGGTCATAGATGTACTAACCTTTTCAAGTGGGATATTTTCGAAACAAGCCATCATATTTTCAACAGAACTTATAGGAACTCCAGTTCTGCCAACCTCACCTTCTGAGTAGGAATTATCTGAATCACGTCCAGTTTGAGTTGGTAGATCAAATGCCAGCGATAATCCAGTTTGACCATGATCCAAAAGAAATTTGAACCTTTTATTTGTCTCCTCTGAGTTGCCAAATCCACTATATTGGCGCATTGTCCACAATCGTTCACGATACATCCACGGATAAAGTCCTCGCGTGAAGGGAAATTTTCCTGGTTCTTCATCTGTTATCCTAAATTTACCAAGCTCCTTTGCATCATAAAGTCTCTTTACTGGTATGCCAGAGTCAGTTTTTATCTCTTTGACCATTTTCGCTTTCCTTCACGATGTCGCGGCGTAAAATAGATCTACAAAGTTTTAACGCTACGCTATAAGGGTCTATCTCCTTTTTCAATACCTTGTCTATATAAGTACTGTACAGTTTATTATTTCTCAACATCTGTATAGACTCTTCTTTTACGATATTTAAAATCATATCCAACATCTCAGTCTCAATCATCATTCGTTCTTTCTGAATATATTTATGCTCACCGAGCAATTGACTTAGTGTTTCGGCAAGCTCACTTACCCCCCTTCCCGACTTAGCCGTGCATTTTAAAACTTTTTTATCAGCTATTAAATCAAGTAAGATGCTATAAAGAAAAGAGGCCCCTTCCAGATCGCACTTATTGACAACGTAAATATCCCCTATTTCGCTCAAACCGGCTTTTATCGCCTGGATTCCATCGCCCGTATTGGGTGTAAAAAGTACTACAGTAAGATTGACAATTTTGGATATTTCAACTTCTGACTGGCCCGCACCAACACTTTCCACCAGGATCATCTCATAACCCGCTGCGTCAAGTATTCTGATTACATTTCTTAAGGAT
>DASWDL010000026.1:0-3147 GCA_036395315.1 Nitrososphaeraceae archaeon | reverse complement strand
AAACGAGCTTCCATATATCAAAATTTAGGCAGAGAGGCGACGGGCGGGTAACCCTAAAACAGACGAATATGGTAGCGACATTGATGCTTCTGTTTGTACTCTTAGTGACTTACCGGTAAGTAGATAGTGACTTCAACCGCTGTCAAAAATTTTGCAGTCACTGCATTCCCAGGCTATTGGTGGACAAGAGTTTCTTTTTTGACTTCAGTTAAGATCCTTTGAAGGTAGTCTTACGCAAGGGACTGTGATACATTATACATTCGATGACCGAAGTTATTATCTGCTATCTTGCAGTCACTTGCGGCAAAAGTGCAGTTACTTCGTCTGCATCTGATCAATTACGTCCCACAAAAAGGCTACTTAATTCTAGCATTTTTTGAGCATGACTTCGGGATCGAAACGTTTAGTTTGGGTCGAAATCTATAAGACGGATACATCTAATTTTTGTGCATTTTGGTTTACCCGTTAAATTTACGTAGCACTTAAAATGACTCCGTATAGTACCCGGCGTTAATTTTTGCGGGGAACGATTAAATATACATGCGCAGTATCATTCTGTGAAGGGCTGTTTTAGAACTTATTCTAAGAGTTATTGATTTCTCTATGAAGTCCGATAGTATGTTCGAATAAAATGGTATCCGAATTTTACTATGGCATTTTGCCTTCCCTAGCTCGATTAACTTGGAGGTGCTATAATTTTGGAAATTCCTGTTAGAAATAATGTGTGTTTCTGTAGACGAAGAAAGAGAAGAAAAGCAGTCGGTTCTCACTCAATCCAATCCGGGGCATACGCAGGCCGGTGGGACATTTAAAATACATTATATAACGAGGAATCGTTGCCTGCCGAAGATAAGAAGGCGACAATCCTTCCTTGTAACTATTCCATGAAGTCGACTTGGGCTGCTTTGCGCAAATGTTGGCTTGGATTCGACATCAGCTTAAGCAACAATGACCGAGAGAAGATGTCTGAGTATGCCTCCAGGATAAGAAAATTGCAGCGACAGTTGGGAATTGACGCAACAAATTTCGATCCAGACATCCTTAGTGAAGAATCGGCCAAACAGCCATGTACCCGATTAAGTATCGATGGTTCTTGTCTTGAGGAGAGAGAACTAGATTACGACGGCTTGTTAACCAATCCGCTGCTGGAACAGGAGAATCACGATGAGCCTATTTCTCCACCAAGGAAATCTATTTTCACTACTTATCGATCGAGGATCTAAAAATCTTGTCCTCAGTCAAACAATGTAGTGAGAGAGGTCAAACATACTATAAATTATAAAAAATCGTGTCCTGTGCTACTAATCAGAAAACTAATCAGTAACGTTGGTGATTAGTTTTACACTTATCTTATCGTTATGAAGCCTTCCAATCCTATCTATAATTCCGCCAGGACTAGTAATGGGGTGACAACTAGGCTCAAAATAAATGTCTATGCTCGTGTGAATCCGGGACAATAAATTCAACAAGGGCTTCACCTACGTTGTATGGATCAATTATGTTTACGTCTTGGACTATATTAGTACCTTCCATAAGCGACCCCTTCAGATTGGATATTGATTGACAATTTACAGTGTGTTATTTTCACTTGTATCAATCATGAGAATGCTGGTTTCGTAAGAAGTGAAAATATTTTGCTTATGTGCTCGCCTGTCCTACACTCTTCATCTGGGTCGTCAGAGGTGACTAGAATCGCATATACTTTATTAACTTTCGTGAAAGTCAAATTGCTATTTGTAAACTCTACCGTGTTACCGTCAAAAAGAGGCTTACCATTAGTTTTCCCAGTTAGCAAACAATTGCCTGACTTTATTTCACTAGATAAAATTTGATCTGCTGAATAGTATGGTTTTCCATCGCCCAAAGGACCTTCGGCAACTGTTATTTGGAAAATTCCTTTATCCGTGTCAAAAACGTATGCTTCGTATCCTTCATCACCCATAGATGGATCGAAAGAGCCTCCTGCAGTACCCTGAACCGTAATGAATGGCTTCCCATCCTTTATTCCAAAATTATTAATATAATAGTCCCTCTCATTCAGCTCAATAGAATAAACATTATTGGTGGCAAATAGAAGAAACAATATTACAATAACAGACGCTAATTGGGAATAAATATTGAAAATTATGTGCAGTTTCAACTTATTCGTCATTATGAAATAACGCTTATAACTTTTCTTTTCGGCCCGAGTCAGCCATACTAATTTAAGCAGCCAGACAGAGAAACAAATAGCCTCGTGTTCCGAGTATTAAAATAAATTAAATTATCGCTTCGAAAATATTAAAAATTAAAATGAAAATACCAAAGGACCTGCTGAGCTCGATGATCATAATCGCAAAAACTTAGAACTACGGATTGATTTATTCCATCGAATCTCTGAGGCTTCTTGTTAGCAGAATAACACTTTAGAAGGGGGATGTCCAATATATAAAGTAGGAATAGGGTACTTCCGATTTGTCTATGGATAGCCTTACGAATAGATGGCTTGTAACCCTTGGAATAGGTACAGTGCTTTTCGGAATATCTTTGTTTGTATTAAGAGTCCCTATACGGACTATACTCGTGTTCTTTGCGCTGGGAGTACCGGTTGTTTTTCTATGGTTATACATCGATCTAAAATCAAGACGTGGGGACGAATTTAATAGGATGCAGAACCAGAGATGTATATGTGCTGTGTGTAAACATGACCAAGCAGCGATGTGTATTGACCATAAGTGTCCGTGTTGTATTACCATGAAAGGCGATAGAATCATTGGACACTCGATTAATCCCTTGCAGTAAGAAAAATAGACCCGTGAGGTTTTATTGAAGACCAATCTTCTGTGCTGTGGAGTTGACAATGTTCTGCCACACAGAAGACATTTTAAGTGATTACGTTTCACCAATAAACGCTTCAGATTTTTTATAAAATTTCTCATTAAAACTAAATACTTCGTTCTAAATTATTAAATGATTTGAGCCGATTCAACAATTTGTTGTTAAGATATGCGTCGAGATTAGTAGGGTGTAAATGAGGACAATATGGAAAAGATATGTACTTAACCCCACCAATCTCGGTATGACTTTCCAGCTTCGCTTCCATTATTGGCTGACTGTATAATGGAAGCCTAGTAAGAATATGCTAAAAATAATATTTTGGCCTTACTT
>DASWDL010000025.1:0-2878 GCA_036395315.1 Nitrososphaeraceae archaeon | reverse complement strand
ACCGAAATTGCAGGTGAATTTGGTTCAGGTAAATCCCAGTTATGTCATACATTATCAGTCACAGCCAATCTTCCAAAGGGTAACGGAGGACTTGGCGGTAACGTAATTTTTATTGATACTGAAAATACATTCAGACCAGAAAGAGTTCATCAAATCGCAGAAGCTTATGGTATTACTGATCCGGAAAAAATATTAGCACACATTTTCGTATGCAAGATCTATAATAGTAGCCATCTTGAGTTTATAATTAAAAGTCTTGCAAAATATTTAGAGGAATTAAGAGCAAGTCTTGTAATAGTTGATTCGGTAATTTCTCTTCATCGTGCTGAGTTTAGTGGGAGAGAGACGCTCTGGGATAGACAACAAAGACTAAACCAAATGTTACATAGATTCACGAGACTAGCTGAAGTTTACAATATTGCCTTTGTTTTAACCAACCAAGTTCAATCAAATCCAGATGCAATGTTTTCTGATCCTCATAAAGTAGCCGGTGGAAACATAATGGCTCATGCAACAACTTATCGTATATTCTTTAGAAAAGCCGGTCACAACAGGATTGCTGTGATGCAAGACTCGCCTTGTCATGAATACGGGTCCGTCAAATTTACTATCAGTGAAAAGGGTATTGTAGATGCGGAAGAGACTGATAAGAAATCTAGAAGCAGTGAAAGCGGATGGTAAAATTAGTGACAAATGGGTGATTGACTAAATGGAAACAAAAACAGAATCAATGGGAGAGCAGTTTAAGCTTCACCAAAAGAAAGAATATCCAAAGCCAGAGAGTATTCCACGCCCTCCTGCCACTTATCAACCAAAACCACAAGTTGCACTAGCAGATATTACTCCCAAGTCTTATGAGACTGTTGTTGGCAGAGTTGTATACCTAAAGACAACCGAACGTCAAGATGAACTAGGAACTAAGGTTATTTTCACTGGAATGCTGGAGGATTCATCTTTCAGGATCCCATTTGTTAATCATAAGGTTAATGTTCCCTGGATGCGGGATTCAGTATACAAATTTAATAAAGCATATATTCATGAATTCCCAGATAAATCGCTACTACTTGTAATAACAGAATTCACGGACTGGCAGGTAGTGAATGTGGACGGTTACTTTGAATATCAAAAATATATCTGGAAACCAAAAATTGATAAAATAAAACGACCTATACAAAATATTTCATTGAATGGCACTATCACAACAGTTCATAATAATTCTGGTCTAGTAAAAAGATGTAACAACTGCAAGTCATTGCTGTATGATGATACTTGTCCTAATAACTGTCAAAGTGAATGGGGTTGGGATTTAAGAATATCCTCAAGACTGTATGACGGTTCTGGATCGATTAAAATGGTTTGACCAAAGATGTTGCTTCAAGAATACTGCAAAGGAACTTAAGTGAATTGATCCTGCTTGCCACGCAGTCAAAAATAACTCCTGATAATTCTAGTAATAAACACGTGACTTCAAGTATTTACCAAATTAAAATACCTGAATCAATAGAAGTGATAGAGGCAATTTCAGATAATCCGTCAACATATAGGAAAAGCGATAAACTGATAGTGACTGATGGTAGAAACCTTGTATTCATTGCACCGAATGAACAGCACTACTTTACTGAGTTCACTAATAGACCACTGAGATCATCAGAAATAGAAGATAAAAAAATAATGAGAAGGCTAATTGAGAAAGCAGTTGACATGAACATTAGAAAACAAACTGGCAAAGGAATGCTACAAGGTATTTACTTATTAGAAGAACCTATGAAATTATATAGATGTGAGAAAGCCAGTCTCTATCTTGGTTTCTCCCTGAGCGTTTACATCAAACAAAAGCAGGAAGGAAATTCAATAGTCGCCAATGTAGAAGCAACTCCCCAGGCATATGTGAGAGAAAGTGTGCTAGACTACATTAAAATGAAACGTGAGAATGGTGCTTCAGCACAAAGTCTTATTCGTCACTTGGTTAATTCCCGCAATAAAGTTATAGTTTGCAGGCCAGAATTTCAGGTTAGTAGCAAAGTAGCCCATTATGTCCGCGTGTAACTCCAACCACAAAGAAAGCATCTCATCTCTTCTCCTTTCAAAATAGAGTTCTAAATACATGAACATGTCTATCCGGATACAGTAATTGAAGCAATAGCGGAACTACACAGCATCGAACTATCAATATTAAACCTATTCAAGAATCTTCCGCCGATGCACCTTGACGATGACGAATTTGCAAAATATATTCAGCCTAAAATTCCTGGGAGTGAATTCGAGGCTTGGGATCACCCTAAAGGGATTCAATGCTCTACCTGTGGAAGATGGATGATGAATAAGGATATGTTAAAAGTTCATAATTGCTTGCCTGAACCAAAATAACATATCTCGTATGGTATCGAATGAAGTCAAAGGACATTAGGGATGTATTAAAAATTGCGAAGCTGACTAATTCTGTATCTGATGTAGATTGGGTTAGTAGATGTTCACTAACTTTATCTATTTGATGGTCAGACTCTCCACATCGTATTTAAACTTCACAAACTCTTTTTTTACTTGTCCAATTATAGATCGGTAAAGGATGGAGGCGCAAGATTTACGGATAGGTACTATAATTACCGGTTCTAAATGGCCCGAACCTGTAGAGATCTGATTCAGGGCGAAAAAATCAGTCAGGGTAGTATTGCAGAAGCTGCTAATACAAGCATTGTTACTCTGAGGAAAAGATTACTAGATATTAGAAAAGTACAGCTTGACTCGACAATTTTTCTGGCTGAAATCTGACCTATAATCTCTTTTTTATCTGATATCGGTTTGGTTTATCTGGCGGCAGTTCACCAAGCGCCAGTGATACATCATCAGGCTCATCCGGCGGCACGTCAAGTCCATGAAA
>DASWDL010000024.1:0-2561 GCA_036395315.1 Nitrososphaeraceae archaeon | reverse complement strand
ATTGATTCTGCCGTTACTCACAAATTGAAACTAGAAGAGTGCGTCGACAATTAGTCAACAATTTTCTTCAACCTCTTAACTTTCTGGTTACCACCATTTAGTTCCAAAATATCGTGTAATATTTTATTGACTCTCCTTTTCTGTTTGACATTCCTGATTGCTCTCATCATGAGCGGACTGGCAACCATACCAAGAATCATACCTAAAGTCATGTCAACGATAGAATCAAAGACCATATGTGTAACTATATCAATACAACTAGGTAAATGTTTGGATAGCTTATTTTGCTTAGGTTTTTAGCAATAACATTCTTAATCTAACCAAAACCCATAGTGAAAACTATCCATTTTGGATAACAATTTAATTTTTTTCTTTAACTGTTAAATTTGTATTTTAGAAGTTCAAGGAAAACCATTTACCCCATTATCCTATTTACTACTAACAGAGAGATAAAGGAAAATGGATAGTCGCATACGACTGCTATTGTTTATTGCCTCTAGCTTTGTAGCTAGTCTGATACTAATGCACCTATTCGGAATTTCGGCAGGTTTGGTGGCTAATATTGTTCTTTTTACGGCAATCATTATTGTTATTAGATTTAATCAACTGGAGAGTAGACCTCAATAATACTATAGGTAGCAGTCGCAGAATGGATAGTGGGCTTAACGCTGTAAAGGTTAGATACGTCTGTATAGTCTGTAGTTCTCAGGTCAAAACCGTAAGATGCGGAAAATGTGGTTCAGGTTTAAAAAGCCCATTTTTTGATAGGATACCTAATTGCCCACTAAATGGACTATAAATGGACTGTGAATATAGAAATAGATATGGTTTCCTATCCGAGCTTTAATCCTCTAGATCCATTGCGGAGTTTTACTCTAGCTTGGGGGTTTCTCCTTAGTAAACATTTTCAGCCTAGTTACATCTCGATAGAAGAAAAGATCCACGAACCAATCCACCATCACTCTCAATTTCTTTTCCAATGTTGGGATATTTCCCAAGTAGTAGGAACGCCAAAGCCACCATGCAATAAATCCATGTATCTTTTGTCCAAGTAGAATACCCACACCGTTCTTCTTTCCGATTAAAGCCATTACGCCTTTGGTTTTATAATCAAACTGTTTCTTTTCGCTTATTTTAATTCTAATTGAGCAAACAATATTGTGGGCTACTATCTTTGCTTGTCTGACTGCATGTTGTGCTGTAGGAGGATAAGGATTCCCTGTCAATCGATCAGTTATGGACCCACAATCCCCTAATACGTAAGCATCGCTATATTTGGGAACTTCCAAAAAGTTATTAGCCAAAATTCTGCCAATATTATCATGGGCACATGGTAGATTTGCCACGATGGAAGGAGGAATTACCCCACCAGCCCAGACTAGAGTATGGGTATGTATTACTCTACCATCCTTTAATCTTACAGAATCTGAAGTAGCCCCTTCAACTCGGGAATTCAAAATAATTTCTACTCCATTTTCTTGTAATTTTTCCAATGCAAACTCACCTAGGTCATCAGTTACCTCTGGAAGGATTCTTCCAGTTGAGCTGATTAGAATTATCCTTATGTCTGTATTCTCATCTATATTATAATAAAAATGATTAATCGATTCTCTGACGAAATCATTTAATTCTCCCACAGTCTCTACTCCAGAAAGACCGCCTCCTACAACAACAAATGTCATTATCCTCTTCGCAGCTCTTTGTCCTTGTGCTCGATGTCTGCCTGCTCCAACATATTTATAACATGGTTTCTCAAAATTATGGCGTCTCCTATGCTCTTTATAGTAAAAGCATTTTCAGCTACATCTGCTAATCCAAAGAAGTTGGTTTCAGAACCAAGCGCAATGACTAGGAAATCATAATTCAAGATATGACTAGTTAAATGAGAAGAATCGTTTTCTCTTCCAATAGTGTGAGTTATTAGTACTTGCTTTTTATTCAAGTCTATGGACTCTACTTTTGCTTCGTAGAACCTAGCTCTTTTACAAAATGCCCTGATAGGTGTAAGAATGTGTCGTGTTTCTATTGTTCCAGATGAAACCTCAGGTAGCATCGGCGTAAAGAGGAAGAAGTTTTCTTTGCTTACTAATATTATATCTACCGTAATATCATTTTGGAAGGTCTTCTGAAGCTCTCTTAAAACTTCGACTCCCGCAAATCCTCCCCCCAAAATTAAAATGTGCTTGTGATCAATTGGTAACGTACCATGTATTGACTCATTATGTTTTTGGAGCGATTCTATGCGAGAAAATGATATATCACATATTGAACACCTGTATCTAGCACCAAATTTTATTGACAACATAGATGAGACTAAACCTAACGTAAGACCGAAGACTTGATGCATGATAATGGAACCTACCATAATGGACACAAAGTTCTTTGCAAGTTGCTCACGGGCTACTGTCATGGTCATGTTGGGGTTCATTTGTGTTAATGCATTGGCGATTTCAGGCGCCAGAACAAACTGCTGCAGGGGAATAAAGAAGATAGTAAAAACAGCGAGACCAGCTATTATGCCATATATTAAACCATTTGAAATTTTGCTTATGTTCAAAATA
>DASWDL010000023.1:0-3305 GCA_036395315.1 Nitrososphaeraceae archaeon | reverse complement strand
ACTGGATCAAAATATTGTTAGCAAATGCTTGAACTTATACTTTGCACGATGGGAGAATTAGCTTGCGGTGATAACTTTTCGCAGCTCGCGGATGAGTTTCTGAGGATTTCTATGACTAAATCAAGACAAAGTCTCTATTTGAAATAGATTAAAACAAAAAGGAAAGGGTTTGAGATTTAGTCCCACTTGCTCCACGAGGCCATCCATCTGTATGTCCACGTGTTGAGTTTTGCGCCCAATGCTGCAATCGGAACGGTAAGTACTGCTCCTGCACCTGAACCTAACGCTACGGGACTATTGTAGAACTTACCTACCTGGGGCTCTATCGGCGTCATATACGGAGGCAATGTAGGTCTTGGATACTTGAATGCCATCTCCAATGGATCTCTGACTAACAACAGATTGATCATGTTGAAGATCGGCAATGAAAGTCCAACCAATGTCCCACCAATGATTATTGCCGCGTGCTTGTTTCTTCTAGTGGCCCAGTAAGTGAGATCCAAGAGCATAGCTGAAGGTATCCAAACCGGAGTTACGATGAAGTCGTATGGATATCCTAAGGCAAACCATGCACCTTTTGCCACCCAAGTGTAGATTGTCATAATTGTTGCGTAATATGTTGCAGTTCCTGGAACACCTGTGAACAGCATATAGTATATTGCTCCCACCGTAAGCATCGTTGATTGGGATATTGAAAATACTACAAATGATGTCCATGCCCAGTCAGTATAGAAAATATAGTCTCCTGCGTTGATAGTAAGTAAGGTGCTATTAACAGCAACTACTACTATAAACAAGTAGTGTGTCGTGCGTCTAAGCCAGACCATTAACAACCTTCTCCTAAAGGTGCTATATAAAATTTTATCCTGAATTTTTTGGTTTAAGAGAGGAAGGGGATTTTCAAAATCGCCCTTTTAGCTGGCTTGGTCCTTAATTTCTCCCTAAATTTCTTAGGTCTCTTATTTGGAAGTACTGATAAGAACGCCCATTAAAGCTCAAAAAATAAATATGTTAGAAAAATTTTAGGCAAAAAAAGTAATGATTTGTTTTCCTAAGCTCGAACGGTTTTTTCACCGACGATCCTAAGGATCCAGAATAATCCCAGTGATTCAATTACAGTCAGTACTGATAATGCATACATGCCACTAGGCAATGGATAAGCCCATGGATAGACTGTTACTCCAACGTAAACACCGCCTGCGGTGGCTGCCCAACAAAGAACGAAGCCAAGAATAAATATACCTTTCATATTCTCCACTCTACGACCTATCATCTTTTCTATATCATCTCGACCACTGCTGCTGCTAACTCGGCCTCCGCCGCCACCCTCACCGTATCCCTTTGGTAAAGTCATTGGTTATACAAGCGTGGGTTGCCTTTTTAAATTTTGCGTCTGGTTAATGTACCAATTGGACGCAACATTCTCAATGGGTTTGTTCCGTTCACAGGTATTCTCACATCGATAGATGATCCTTCTTTGGTCATGAATCGCAATACGGATTTTTCTCGTTAGTCGTTAATTATTGCCCCACATGGGGAAACGAATGATTGATGTATGGTTTTGATTGATGTATGGTTTTCACGGTTAAATTAGCAAAGCTATTCAGGATGAATTTAGGCGACTATGGGTAGCAATGACTACTGGTATTGTAGACGAATGGACGTCGATAATTGTCTTCATAAAAGAAATTTATTTTTATTTTTATCAGACCGAAGCTATGTAATGTATTTGATAATAGTTAACTAGCCGAAGGTGTAACTCAATTATTTCAAATGTCTGAAAATCTATTCTCTGGGTGAGGAGAACTTGAATAAAAATTAAAGAACGGGACACCGTTTGCTGATAGGTGGTGGTTCGCGGAACAAGCCGCATGATAGAGCAATTGCTATGGATGACTTTGCAAACTCATTAGATATTTGTTCTAAACAAAAGTGAGAACTCTAAGTTGCTTTTTCCAAGTCTAATTCAGAGGCAATAGGGCAGAAATGAATGCCATAATTTTAGTTCCGCATCGCTTGTAAGGGAGCTATGGACCTCACTCTTTGATGTTCTATCAGATAGTTATGAAAAATTTTATAGCCTTTCAGGCCTCCTATTTCATATACATCCGACGAAAGTTACCGCTCAGACGACGAGGGAAAATCTGACGATAACTTAGCAGAACCGGTAACAGGGTTCCGTTAACTTCGTGGCGGTCGTCATCCTCGTGGTAACTTTCGTCGGATGGATATATGAACCGCATACGTTCATGAAGCCTATCAATCATACCATAAAGCCCCATTTTATTCGGTAATGCGATATTGTTTTTTTCTGCATATTTTAATAGAAAAAAGAAAGTATCTCCTAGCTGGTCGTAGAACTCTTGGTTTAATCTTCTGAGCCTATCTACTTTCTTCCATTCTTCTATAATCTCTTGCCATGCTTGAATCTCGTTCATTTTTCAACATCCTTAGCTTCATCTGCGCGCAACCTCTTTTCCCAGCTTACAAATTTGTGGTCTTCTTGGAATTGCTTTATCAATTCATGATAGTTAGTTTTGAGTTCCGAATAATCTTCTGGAAGTTTATCTATGACTTTGCCCACATCGTTGAAAAGTCTCATGAAAAATGCATTTTCTTCGTATAATCCGGCAATCGCTTTTAATGCGAAATGACTCACATGCTCTATCATTCTTGCTAAATTAGTATTTGAAGAATCTTTCGCCAACTCCGCTCTAACTTGTCTCTCAGCATTTTCAAGGTCAGAGGCTATACTTTCTGCAAGTTTTATATTTTGTTCACTAAATTCACTGCTTGCCATATTAAAGCCCAACATTCCTTTTTCGTTTCTGTTTAATAGAATACCTTGCTAATTCAACACTGTCTTTCGTTTTTGAACTTTTATTGACTATCGCCACTCTTTCATTGTCTTTTATATCCATTTTCCATTGAAGCTTATCTCCTTCTTTAATTTCCAAAAAAGCTACAATTCCTTCTGGTACTGTCGCTCGAAGCGACTTAGTACCCACCTTCGCTATCCCGACAGTTGATTCTAAACTCATGTGAGTATATATCATCGTAAGGGTATATTAATCTACCGTCATAATGGCCGATACAAATATAAATCAGCATAACGGTAGATATAACGGTAGACATGCTTACAAAGAAACCAAATCCAATCAATTCACGCCAGCAAAAGGGGCTAACTATAGCACAGCTTAACGGTATGGTACAGAGAATTGATGCTAGTGCTTACAAAGTAAAATCTCAATCGGGTAACGGAATCTATGATGTGTTGGCTACTGAATCGGGTTGGAAATGCTCTT
>DASWDL010000022.1:0-6385 GCA_036395315.1 Nitrososphaeraceae archaeon | reverse complement strand
AACTATCCACATCTTCTAGTTCAGCATCTTCAGATAGTGTGTGTCGTTCGGAATTTAGGTCCTCTTTAGTGTCAGGACCGAAGTTGTCTTGTTTTTCTTTCGTTTGGGCTTCCGATGTTTCTCCATCTCCTTCGATATTCTCGTTATGTCTCTCCATGATCCGTCCAATGAATGATTTTCACAACCGACTAATAAATTTCTCAATGGTTGAGCGATGGGTTATACCTAGCCTAGCTTGAAGATACAGTAGTAAAGGCCCTAGGGAACCTGGGATTGTTACTCACTGAAGTCAACTTAACTATTCAACTGCAATTCCAACCTTATAGCGAAACTCATTTTTATGGTAAATTTTTCATTTTAATTTGTGTTATGAAAAAACACCATAACTGAACAGTAGTTAAATTATAAACTTCAAAATATTAAAAACTTGCTACCAGCTAGATTGAGATTATCTGATTATGTAACCCAGCTGGTAGCCTTGGTTTGCAGTTTAATTATACAGTCTAATTAATCTAAGCAAACTCCGAAGCAGAGGAAAACGAAGCATTTGTGGACAAGATTGAGACACCCCTCTGCTTTGGAGCCGATGATGTTTGCGTAATTATATTATATTCTCCAAATTATAAAAAAGTTTAAGAGCTTCCTAACGTCCAATGCTAAATTGACTTCCGTTATCAGCCTGGTAGACTGGGCATGTTTTGGGAACAAGGACCAGCAACGGATATTGTTCTACCCTGTCTACCAGTATTGTAAACTTTGTATACCGAACTAATTAACCTTGAGACTTGGAATTGCATAGAGAAATAGAGCACCCCATCTACTCTCCCTCTCCTAAGCCAGAGCTTCCAGTTATATCTAAAAAATTGAATCTAAGCTCAGCTCTTGAAATGCACAGATTTTTGTAAAAGTGTAGGATCGGTAATGGAGCTTATAGCAATGGAGTTCGTTACTGTTCCACCTGTCAATGTTTCTTCATGACTGGAGAAATCAAATGTTTATGCTGTAATACTAGACTTAGATACAAGGCTAAGAGGAAATAAAATTTAACTTTGTTAAGGAAGTGATAAAAGTTTGACTTTTGTCATTAGCCTACCTATCTAGTTCATAGGACAACGGATTAGGAGGGTTTTACTACCAATTTCTCCCTCCATCCGTTGATAATCAAGCTTTGTTTCCAGGATCAGAAAAATTTTTTCCTTGCTTTGGGTAAATAATTTTTTTATATCCATATAATGATAGACAGTCAAAGAAAGGTTACCTTTGGGCAGTAAAGGTTAAATAACAATTCTGTAAAACAAAACACACAAAAATCCGTTTCATATCATGGAAGTGAGGAACCCCAACCCCCAACCAACTTTCTTCACTTCCTTGAATCGCTATACAATAAAGTGTTTTCCTTAACCCTAACTCTAAAATAATATTTGTGACATAAATAATCATGCTTCCTAGAGAAGGGGAAGCATAGAGGCATACCTGGATTAGTGAGGATACACAGCAGTTCACTAACATCCTCACTAATCTTTGATAGTTTATACCATTAAATAAATTGGAATTCTGAAGCAGTTGTGGTATCAAGCAACATCTCTGTATCTTTCTTTATCATATTGAAATTTCTTCCTTAATAATGAGGCAACAATAGACATTCCAATAAAAGTAGCGGACCAGTATAGCCATAAATCTCCCGCAGATCCAGATAACAAGGCAGGAGCTAGAGAGCGAGCAGGGTTCATTGAAGAACCTGAGATAAAGCTAAAAAAGTAAATATCCAAGCCAACGATCCCCCCTATTGCAATACCACTGAAACCTCTCAAACCTTTCGTATACACAACTGCTAATATTACTGCCATTAAAAGTGCTGAAGCTAATAGTTCTATGCCAAAAATAACTGGAAGTGGAAAGTTATAGTTAGGAGCATTAGCACCAAGATTAGCCTCAGTTCCAATCACATATTTTACAAATAGACTTCCAAGTAATGCACCAATTATTTCAGCACTCAAATAGTAAAAGAGTAATTCTCTACGCAGATGTTTAGTTATAATATAACCAATAGTCACAGCAGTATTGAAATGTGCCATTGAAATCTTACCAAAAAGATAAACACCAATTGCAACTCCAACAAATGGAGCAAAAGCAATGAACGGAATACCTAATGTTTTACCAAATTTTGCATCTAAAACAACAGAACCAGTAGCTAACACCACAACAATGAAGGTGCCAATCACTTCAGCGAAAAATTTCTTTTGAGTGGTTGTTAATCTATTTGTTAGGTTGGAGACTTGCAACAAGTTCCTTTACTCTTCTATCTATTTCATCTCTTATTTCCCTAACCTTTTCAATAGGTTTACCTCTAGTGTCTTCCAAATTCCAATCTAATACATTTGGTAAAAAGAGCGTTGGACATGATTCTTTATCCATGCAACCCATATTCACAGTTTTGAGAGAGTTTCGCATCATATCTTCAGTGATGTCTTTAGATTTTTGAATACTGATATCAATGTTAACTTCCTTCATAGCTTCAATTGCAACAGGATTAATTTCTGATACTGGTTTTGTTCCAGCACTGATAGCCTTGTATCCGTCAGAAGCATATTTGTTAAAAAATCCTTCAGCCATCTGACTTCTACCAGCAAAGAATTGTCTGTGTAGTTTGTTTCACCTTAGATTTACCCAATGAGAATTTCATTTTCCTGCTACTGCTCCGATAACTAAGCTTGTAATCTTTCTGCCATCAGTTTGTGCTTCATCCATGTAAAGTTGTTCGTTCAGAACCTTCATATTTTGAAATCCAGCTTCTTTAATGCTGTTGATATAATTATCCCTTGTTAACGCTCCATCAATGCAGCTACACCACTTGTGAGGATTCACATCTTCTCCGTATACTTCTTTACTTGTAACTAGATCAGATATTGCTATTCTGCCCTTGCCATGTTTCTTCAATATCCTATGAATCTCTTTGAATGCCTTTACTTTATCAGTAGTTAGGTTGATTACACAATTACTAATCACCACATCCACTGAATGATCCTCAACAGGGATCTTACTCTCAATTTCTCCTTTCCTAAATTCAACATTCTTGAATCCATACTCTTTGGGCAGCAGTTGCAGCTTTCTTTAAAATGTCATCTGTAAAGTCTATCCCAATGACCTTTCCACCAACTTTGACTTGCTTTGATGCTAGGAATGCATCAATACCAGCTCCCGAACCTAAATCCACTACAGTTTCACCTTCTTTTAATTCAGCAAATTTGAGTGGAGCTCCTATTCCAAGTATGGATGATTCAGGTATGGATTCTAATTCTTTTTTGTTATAACCTACAGTCAATAATGCTTACTGTGGAGAACTATCCGTATTACAACAAACACTACCTGGCATACAACAGCTTTGAGTGTTTCCACTTAAAGCAATTTTTCCGTATCTTTTCTTGGTTCTTTCTTTTATCTCCTCTGTCAATGCTATTGTTTACAAAAGAAACTATTTAATTTGTCTAGAGGACTTTATGACATTTTGTGTCAAGAAGGAAACAAAGAGACAGTGAGTAAACTAAGCACAAACCACTTGTCGAAAATGAAAGACTAAAGA
This sequence comes from Nitrososphaeraceae archaeon, assembly GCA_036395315.1. Lineage (GTDB taxonomy): Archaea > Thermoproteota > Nitrososphaeria > Nitrososphaerales > Nitrososphaeraceae > TA-21. Next base: position 2,805 of record DASWDL010000022.1, on the reverse strand, counting down.
ATTTTGAACTATAGAACCTAGGATCATATTTTTGTTGATATATCTTGGTATTATAGTTGGTTACTATATGCTAGAGCTATTCCTCCGACCTACTCCAATTAAAATTCCTATGCTTGGTTAGACAACCCAAATAGTCAAAATCTTACTAGATAGTCAAGCTGCATAAAACCTAGTTCTTTCATTTTGTCTTCAAAGTCCTCTCTTTTAGGACATCTTCTACAGACAGGACCTTTAGTTGAAGGTAAAGCCCTTTTCTTATGGCATATTACACATTCAACATAGTGTTTTCCCTTCATAGAACCATTAGCCATCAACCCTAGTTCCTGAACTGATGTCCACACCGAATACAATGACTTGCAGTAGCCTTATTTACAGCTCCACAATTTGGATTTGGACATGTTTTTTCTTCCTCTATATGTCTCTTTTCAGCTTCCATCACTATCTATTCCTGAGTAGCATAATAGATATAGATTGCAATAGAGCGGTAACTAACTATAACTATTATGATACTAATGCCTATATCTATTCCTGATTGTTTCTGACCAGAGATCCAATAATTCCTTGAGATTATTCTGGAGTATACCCATACATTCCTTACAGAGTTTAAAATCTCCCTCTTGTAAAACAACATCTTTTTTCTCTTTGCACCGATTACATATCATTCCCCCATTATCCACAATAACCATGATGAAGAGATATTTGTATATCTGTCAGGATACACATTTTACAGGATGAAAAATGAGCCGCTTGACCCTGGTTTGTCTGTTACCTATAAAACTTTCAGAACATGTAACCTAGAAAGATTTGCAAACCTCTTTTATATTTTCATCCTAATCGGTTAGTGCTAAATCACTACCAATCGACTGGTGGAGCCGCATATTTCACTGACAATTCTTATTTCCGTCTGTCGGCGGTCCACCAGTTTTGAACCTTACTGTCAGCCTTTCAAAATATGTAAAGACTCCCTCTCACTTAGTCTGTCTGCTATAAGTCAAAATCTCATATTCTTGAAGATGGGAAGAACAATAACTTCATTCAGAATTGCAGGAGCGATGGAAGAAAGTAAATGGAAGCCGTTCAGGTCATTATTGAGCAAAACGGATAGAAAGTTGTTTGACGATATGTTGCGTTTACCTAGGCTATACAATTCATCCTGTATGGCCCGTTGTATTTCATTTAGTAATTATGTCTATTTTATTTCATCATTATAAACAACTACACAAAATAGTCGAAGAACAAAAGGTGACGTCATAACAATGGATACAATAAAAAGATGCATTGTAGGAAGGGAATTCTTGAGCCTACCCGCAACAAAAAGGAAATGATATGTCATACATGCGGTTGGACCAGAGATGACGCTAGCCAAGTTTGCAGAGACTAAATGAAAAATAGATAATATTCATAACCTAAATGGTTAGCCGTGTGTGTGCTGCGTAACTCCATCCGCTACAGCCTATGAGAATATCTCCCAACGTTGTCTCAAATCTTGACAGTCTTCATTGTTAACACCTGATAATTATCTTATCAAAGTACCGTATTGAATGCTTGTACCTATATTGTTCTGGCAAGCGCCAGTGGTTTGGTAAACATTATGTCATTGCAAAAGAAATTCATTCGGAAATCTTCTTACCGGTGAATCATTAGGTACCCCATCGAAGCTGTAGTATTGCTTACGTATCTTCTTTAACGCAGGCGCCGTCTGTACGCCAGCACGATAGACTGAATCCCACCTGGCAAATATGTCTATCTGAAAGAAGTGCTCCTTCCTACTTTCTGGACTAGTTGTACCATCCAGGGTTTCCGTCGCAATGCTCTTAGCGGCATCCAAACATCCTGACCAAAGACGTAGAATGACACTCTTCTTTGATACTTCAGATATTTGGTCTGTAAGGTACGAATCAGCAATCCGCAGAGCTTTCCCTAGGCGAATCTGCCTTTCATCTTCAGTCATGTACTCGAGCAAGCTATTCGCCCCAGTAATTAGGAAGTCAATCTTATCAATTAAAATCGCTCTCATTTCCACATCTTTTAGGGAAGTTGGCAGTATTTCCTGCGAGAGTCTACACGCCCAGAAATACGCATACAACATATTTGAATCAGGCATACCAGTAAATCAATCAGGTTCTACATAACTAATTCATTTGAATACGCTTGATAACATGCATGTCCTCTTCTCCAGGAATGAAACTTATCGGATTTTTGTTCCGCCAATACGACAAAAATAGTATTATGAAAAAATAGAGGACACAAGTCAGTATCAGAATTCCAAACTAGTCACGGAAGCTCAAAATCTTGCCCTTAAAAAGTGACTAATTAAGGTAAAGATATTCTTGGCACTGGAAATCCTAGAAAATGCAGGTATGTCTTTAATAGATGCACAAGCCGAATTGCGAACCAAAAAGTAAGGGGACTGGGAAAGCGAACTATGGTATAGATTTGTTTAAAGGAAAAATCGCAGATCTATCGACTAGAGATATTTATGAGCCTCTTACAGTCAAAAATCAGCAAAATCCCATTGGTTACGACTTTGTTTTAAGTGACATTAGAATGCCGGGAATTTCTGGACTTGATCTTATTAGAAGAATGAAAAATATTAATTCTGACGTAAAATTTGCACTCATGAGTGCGTTCGAGACAGATAATTTCCAATCAGAGCTCAAAGAGCTAGAATTAAGCAGGTTTATGAAAAAGCCAATGCACATTGATCAGCTTATTAGTGCGGTGAAAGAATGTCTTGCAAATTCAACAAAAGTAAGCCATACTGAAAAACTCCGTTAGAATTTATTCATCTTCTAGCTTTCAGAT
>DASWDL010000021.1:0-8289 GCA_036395315.1 Nitrososphaeraceae archaeon | reverse complement strand
AAATAGCTCCTGAAAATGAAGAAAAGGTGGTTTATGGTAGAGGCTCCCCCGAAATGGACTTCAGACCACTTATTGCCAATGACAAAACTATGAAAAAATTCGATGGGTCACTTCCCACGTCAATATTTAAAGAAAGTAATGTTGTTGAAGTATTTGGAAAGAATCCTGATATTGATTCAACTGCCTTAATGATTTATGCAACTTGTTGGATACTTCTTGAGCTATTAGAAAAGAAAGAAAATGCTAAAAGGAATAGCCAGAGTTTTTTGGATTTGTACGAAGAATCGTCGTTGTTATATCTTGGTAATATAAAGGGGGTAAGAAAAATAAAAACTTCAAAATTACATCTTTTAACCCATAAGGTCATTAAACTTGTAATCCCTAGAATGGAAAAGGCTACAGCATATTTGGCTAGACGAGATATTGATAATGATTATCTGCTTGAACAAGAACATAACGAGGATTGGATGGATTCTATTATGAGAATTGGCAAAATTGTTTATAGCAATGCAACCTGGATACTTGCTTTGAGAAATTTTTCCAAGTTGTTGATGCTACTTGATAACCTAAATCATACCAGTGGTAGAAAATCTGAAAAATATGTCTACGACGTTACAGAAAAGAAACTAAATAACAAAATTGAGAAATTAGCAGATAACGTATCACAAGCTGTAGAACAAAAACTGTGGTCAGAAGAAGATGGAAGTTATATAGATATACAACAAAAAGAACAACATATTGGCGGACCTTACAGAACACTTACACAAGACGTAGTTTTGTATTTAATTACATTAACAGAGGAAGAAAAAGAATTTGGTAGACAAAATCAAACTAAAGGAACAGAATATTCCGAAGCTTCCAAAAGGAATAGTGGGAACAGTAACAACAATTATGAATCTTATGATAAGGCCTTAAGGACTCTAGGAGCTATTAAATCCAGAACATGGAAGAATAGATGGCCGCTAGTAACTGAAGTTGAATTACAGAGAACGGGTCCCTGGGTTCTTAAACCATATCAATATCATAATTACACGTTTTGGCCGTGGACCACTGCATTAGAGATGATTGCGCGAAACAGATTTGGTCAGCTCAATGAATGCAATATACTGTTCTCCACTCTTGCATCAAGTGAAGAGCCTCATGTTCATACTTTTTATGAATGGCTAAATCCAAAGACGGATAGGGGAGAAGGTGCATATCCATTCAGGACAGGAATATCTGCTGTAAGATTATCTATTTTTGATATTCTTAAGAATATGAAAAGCAAAGAATAATAATAATAAATAAAATGACTGATATGCAAAAACAACTAAAGAACTGGATTCCTTCTCCTTTTCAAAATGCAGCAAGGACTCTCGCTAAAGATGCCGTTAAACAGTTTGTTAATCAAAAAGATATCCAAGTTATAGGTCTTGGAAGTGGACCTATGGCGGCGGAAATTGTGAGGCAGATGAAGAATGGCATAAAAAATAAAAAAGCAATAGAATGTGTTGTCACTTCTTTTCAGATAAAATTAGAAGCACAGTATAGCGGACTGAAAGTAGTTGATGAAGGTCAAATTCTTGAGATAGATGTTGTATTTGATGGTGCGGATGAAATCGATTCAAAGTATAATATGATTAAAGGAGGAGGAGGAGCACTGCTCAAAGAAAAGATTGTTCATACGGCAGCCAAAAAAGTTGTTATTGCAGCAGAATCAAAAAAGTTTGTAGATAAATTTAGCTGGCCCGTACCTATCGAGATATCTCCATTTGCTATTTCAATTGTAATAAAAGAACTTGAACAAAAAGCTGTAGGCAGACCTAAATTACGGATGTTAAATGAAGACTATCCTTATGTTACAGAAAATGGTAATTTTATACTTGATACCGGATTTGACTTTTCGACTATTAATAATATAAGAGACAAGGAAGTTGAGTTAAAGTCTATTCCGGGAATAGTAGAGGTGGGTCTTTTTACTCGGCATGCTGATGTTTACTATAAAGCGAACACCGACGGTACTTTTGAAATTATTAAGTTATAATGTCAGTGGTTTGGCAATGACGAAGAATTGAAGTTGCATAAATAATTGGTATTCGAAAATCAAAACTTACAGGTTTTAGTGCTCCGTTAATGAATTGTCTGAATATAGACTTTAGCAAAACCTGCCTCAATACCTCTCTTCTAATCTGTAAATAGTAACGATAAGCGACTCGACGCTAATAAGGGGCTACAATAATATTTTCTACAGCTTCTGCGTTCTGCTAGTTTTTCTCTCATTCGCTACATATTTATCACCACCAAATGGATGTCCGCCAAAGCCATGTCTCATTAGGGCAATAGCCTTGTAGGTATCATTTTCCTTATATCTTGATTTAAAGAGCTCCGTAACTGATTGGAAAATTATGGGAATTGGAATCTCCTTATTAATGGCCTCTTGAACTAACCAGTTCACCTCACCTGTATCCTCAATGTAACTTTCTATCTTATCAAAGTCTGGTCCTTCCCTTAAGCCCTTTTCCATCAACTCTATAAGCCAGCCTCTAATAACTGAACCGTTAGACCAATTCTTGAAAATTTGAGCCAGGTCAAGATTGAAGTCACCATTTCGCAACAAAGTAACTCCTTCGCCTATCGCTTCTAGCATACCAAACTCTATTCCATTGTGAACCATCTTTACAAAATGTCCACTTCCAGACTCACCCGTGTGTACATATGCATCTTCGTTAATTGCAAGCTTTTTTAAAATAGGTTCTGCAACTTTTATGCCAGACTCTTTTCCTCCTATCATAAAACAGGCACCATGTCTTGCTCCATACAATCCACCACTTGTTCCACAGTCTAGAAAATAAATCCCTTTTTGCCAAAGCTCTTTCTCTCTCCTAATAGAATCCAGATAGAAAGAATTTCCTCCATCCATTACAACGTCTTCCTTTTCTAGAAACTGGCAAAGTTCTTGTAAGACTGAATCCACAGTAGGACCTGCAGGTAACGATAGATAAATAACTCTGGGTCTATCTAAAAATGAAACAAAATCCTTGTAGTTATCAACAATTGTTATACCTTTTTTTTCAAGCTCAGGTTTTTTACTTCTGGCTTTTCCTACGACTTGTATTTTTTGTTCGAAAGCCTGAATTGCAATATTTGAGCCCATTTTACCGAGACCTATTACGCCTAATTTCATAGCATCTAATTTATTGACAGCAACCAAATATTTAGTCATTAGTTGATTTTCGTATATTCAAGCCATTTTGTTGGGCTCTCCTGTGAATCCTCCAAATGCCAAAAATTCGACCATTTCATCTCCATCGTTGGTGATGGAATGTGTCATTTTCTCAGGTATGTAAATTACATCTCCATCTCTAAACTTTACAATTTGTTTACCTATTTTGATATTACCAGTGCCTGAAATGATATAGTAAATTTCTTCATGGTCCTTATGAGAATGGGGTTCATAAGACAGACTAGGCTGCAACCTTGCAAGTGAGACATAGGTAATCGCCCTTAAGCATTGGTACTCTGGCTTTAAGTTCGCTTCAATATCGCCATCTGTCTTCGCACCTCTCATTGAAAGCAATCTCCAGTCCAGACCACTCCTGTGAGCTATTACAGGATGTACTGCTCGCCAATTTCTAACTATAGCCATAATGATAATCAGTCTTAATTCTTAAAAGCAGTTACCCTAGTCCAAAATATCAAATATTACAGCCCTTGCAGGAGAGGCATCCAGACCCTTAAGAGCCAAGGGAAGGCATACAAGAAAAACTCTTTTGCCAACAAACTTTTTTAAATTCGAGTTTAGATTTTCAATAATTCCTACACCAGCAGAAAGTAACCTTTTATGTGTTATGGCCTTCTTCGAACCGTACTTTTCTACACTAAAAGTATCTATTCCAATTGATTTGATTTTGTGTTTTACAATCCAGTCTGCTGTAGATGGTTCAAGGTACGTGAATTTCTTTCCAATCCTGTCCATATAACTATGATTCCAGTAGTTGCTGACACCGGTATACAACAGAATTATATCGTTAGAACGAGCAACTGAAGAGTAATAATTCAAGTCATTACTGTTTATTCCATCACCTATAGTTTTTTTGGAAAAATCAAGCACCATTGCTTGCCCTATGAATTTAGACAAAGGTTCCCTTTCAATTCCAATACCGTTCGTAAGAAAATGGTTCTGAGAATCCACGTGAGTACCAGTATGGGTACCAAGTGTGATACGACTAACATTTACTCCATCTTTTTCTATGTTTAAAATGGATTCAAATTTAGGACTGGGATTTCTTGGGTAAATTGGGATGTCTTGGCTAGTTAAATGGCTGATATCGCAAGACACTTCTGATATTGTAATTTTTTTACTATATTGCTTAATACTCGTCCGTTTTGTTTCCATCTAAATTCAATCGAACCCCCAACTTATCTTCTTGTAAGGTTTAACCTTTACAAACGGGGCTTCCTCTTCCTTCCATGGGTCAATGCGTACCCACTCAAACTTTCTATGGAAGGTTTTGTATAATTTCTGAAATTTTCTGCCATGCTCTATAAAGTTTGCTTTTCCATGAATAATAATAGCTCTATTACTTATAGAAGAATAAACGTCTACAGCCAGCGCAACATTTGGATTTTGTTTAAGGTTCTTGTACTTCCTTGTGATATAGTCGGTCGCGAAATAGAAATCGCCTTCTTCAAAAATATATGAGACGGGTGCTATGTGTGGAGTATTATTTGGGGAAACAGTTGCTACCCTGCAACCTTCGTTTTTTAAAAGGAAGTCTACCTCCTTAGCATTGAATTTTATTTTTTTAGTATGTTTTTGAGCATTTGCTTTCATTTTGATAAGGAATTACCTCCCTACTTAAATTACGTCTATTGCCAACATTCTCCAACAGTAGAGAAGCATCAATGCGTTAAACTTAGGCAACTGACCCTTTTCCATGTTTTTCGAAGTCGTGAGATGAGGGCAGTAAAAAACTTGGATAGAGCGTCATACCTCCGTCAACAAAAAAAGTCGTTCCCGTAACATAACTTGCTTTATCAGAAGCTAAGAATTCAACAATGTTTGCAACTTCATCGGCGTTACCGATTCTTGCCATTGGAATTTTCATAATTATTCTCTCCATTTCTTCTTTGTTCTCCTTAAGCTCACGATTCATTTCAGTCATTATGGCACCAGGAGCAACTAAGTTGGCGCGTATATTGTGTCCTGCCAATTCTAGGGCCATGGTTTTTGTCATCATTTCAATCCCAGCCTTAGATGTTGCATATGGTAAATAATGAGGTTTCGGTATTATTTGATGAACCGAGGAAATGTTGATTATATTTCCTCCCTTGGGATTTTCTTGTTTTAGCATTTGCTTTACAGCTTCCCTACTGCATATGAACGGACCCGTAAGGTCAACTGCTAATACCTTATACCACTCTTCCAAAGTGGTATCTGTAAATGGTATGTCTTCCTGGATGCCTGCATTATTCACTAGAACATCTATTCTACTGAAGAAGTCAATCGACTGTTTAATCAAACTTATGCAATCATCTTCTTTTGAAATATCCGCTTGAATCGCAAAAGATTTACAACCCAAATTTCTAATCTCATGTGACACGGCTTCTGCTTCCTCTTGTCTCCTTCCATTAGTAACGATACCAGAGTACTCATTAGATTTTGCCAAAGCAATAGCAATAGCTTTTCCTATACCTTTGCTTGAACCTGTTATTACGGCTACTTTGCCTTTCATACTAAATATAAGGATAATAAGACTAAATATCTTGCTTAAGTGCTCTTTACGCACCACTCTAAACATAATCTATTGTGGCCTTTTTTAGATTATAGTATGGAGCAGGGTCCTTTAATCCGAGAAGATTAAAAGCATTTAAGCGTTGTATACAAGCATAGCACTTACCACAGTGAACTTTTCCCTGCCGATGACAGCTCCATGTCAGTTCAATGGGAACGTTTAATCTCATTGCCAGTCGGATTACCCGTGGTCGCGACATGTTCTTCAAGGGTAGTATAATTTTGCAGCCAACTGAATCGAGCAGTCCTTCTTCTATCAGTTCGTTCATTTTTCTAAAATAAGGAGCAGTAGCATCATTGAAGACGTTTCCGTCCGTAGCATTATGACCTCCCACTAAGTTTCTTATTTTGTTTACCTGTGCAAAGTACCCCGATATTGAATAGAAAATTAAGTTTCGTAATGGAATATAGGATTGCGAAGCTTCGCCATTAGACCTTGTTTTAAAATGAAAGTATAGTGATTTTTCTTTGATGAATGGTATTTTTACTTCAAATAGATTGACTTTAGCTAATTTAGTGATGATGCGCGAAGCAATTTTTTCACGATGTATTCTTTGATAATAGTTGAAAGTAATGGCTTGTACTACATCATACTTATCTTTAGCCCAGTAGAGACAGGTTGCGGAATCCAATCCACCAGACACTAAAACAAGTGCTTTTTTTGCCATGGCGTATCAGGTCTTCTTGAATTGTACTTGACAAGTTCTTGTACCAAATATGCAAATTGCAATTTTGTATAAGGCATAGGTGAAGGCTCTGCAAAGTCGAGCAAATTTGTAATTCAGAAGCTGTTCTGACGTGAATATGGGTCGTGACAAGGAAACGGTTATCAATCCTGAGACCTTATTAATAGTACGAAAGTTTCTGTCAGAAATATAAGCCAAGCTGATATACCAAAAATAGTACAACTTCAACGTCAGATTTATGCAGAAGTGGCTTCTGGAGAACTTTACGTACCTTCTTTCATTGAAAAGCATTTGGAAGTATTCCCTGAAGGACAATTTTGCGCTGAAATCGAGGGACAAATCGTCGGCTCTGCAACAAATTTAATCGTATCCTTGGAACCTGAATACAGAAAACACTCATGGTATGATATCGTGGGTTATGGTAACAAGACAGGCTATGACCCAAAAGGTGATAGTCTCTATGCTGATGATATTTTAAGTCATCCTTCATACAGGCGTCAGGGTGTCGGTACGGCTCTGATGAAGGCTAGAAAGCAAATATGCTCGAAAGTGGGACTAAGAAGAATAATTGGAGGAGGAAGACTTTACAATTATTGTCTCTATGCAGACCAAATGTCACCTCATAAGTACGCTGAGCAGGTTGTAAACAAGAATCTGGTCGACCCCGTCTTAACTTTTCAGCTTAGGAATGACTTCAAATATATCAAGATACTTCCAAACTATCTTCCTGACAGCCGCTCATTAAACTTTGCAAGTTTTATTGAATGGACTAACCTGTTTGACTTGAAAATGGTGCGAGGAGAAATCTGAATTTGAAGGAATAAGAGTTTTAATCTGGAGGAGCGCCTACCTCTTTTTCTCCTTTTAACATCTTGTCGCATGACATATCGGTGTAATATCTTTCATAAAATGACATGTGGATTGATTCCAAATTCCAAATTCATTAGATATTCGTAAAGTCTTTGAGCAGCCTCGCACCCTTTTTCCATAACTTTCACTATTAGTGTGATTCACAAACGACCAGCCCGTATCAAAAACAATATTTCCTGTCAGGAATTAACTAACGTGGACTCATTCATATAATTAAGGGCAGATTGGCATCCAGTTGGCCTAAAAATTTATAATGGTTACCATCTTTAATAGCCCAGATTTCTCTTGCCTTTTGTTATTATCTAAATATGAATAATTAAATTCGATTTGAATAGTCCGGAAGGTGTAATGACTAAAGATTTGGAGGTAAAAGGAGACAAAACCACAGACAATACCAAAGCTGGGAAGGACTTTGGACCTTTGGAAGATAGCATTATTACAAAAGATGATTCCAAAAATAGTAATAATAATGATACCAGAATACCCTAGGACTTGTACTTAGTCAATAAGGCCCTCCTTAATAGGTACGAGAAAAATCGTTACTCATTGTCATATCAAAGGTTTTACTTCCCCAGTAGATATGGTTCCGTTGGTTGCGGGTTTTAGTAACGGGCCAAATGTTTTTCTACCGTCGTCACTTATTATCATAACGGGTTCGTTACTCGTTTGATTCCTTTCCCACCATGTTAAAATCACTTGCGCTCCCTCTGCTGCTATTTCTACGTTCTGAGACTCTGAATTGGTAGTGTTACTGAGATTAATCTTGTCACCAAAAGTTTTTCCAGCATCAGTAGATGACCTAAACATTACTTCATCATTTCCTGTCTTGTCTGACCCCCAGGCTACGTAGATGTTACCTCCTGAAATGGCTACTGGTGCCTTGTTACTAATTTTTTCATGGAGACTTTCTCTAAGTGTATACGCTTGCTGCAATAAGAACACTGGAGCTGTTGCGCACAG
>DASWDL010000020.1:0-1552 GCA_036395315.1 Nitrososphaeraceae archaeon | reverse complement strand
CCTCCTTTCCTGGTCTATCGCATGATGGTGGAGTTTTGAAAATAGGTCCCGACAAGAAGAGTTTGTATCTTATCATCGGCAACGTTAATTACGCCCAGAATGTGACTTATATGACCCAGGCTCAAAATGTAAAAGATGGCCCTCCTCCAGATGGCAGGGGCGGAATACTTAGAATTACATTTGACGGAAGTGTTGTAGGCAGCAAGGGTTTGTTTGGAAATTCCAACCCACTTAATTTGTACTATGGTTATGGATTAAGGAATAGTTTTGGCATCGGTTTCGATCCAGTTACAAGAAATCTATGGGATACCGAAAATGGACAAAAAACGGATGATGAGATTAACCTCGTCAAACCCGGGTTCAATAGTGGTTGGAAAGTGATTCAGGGTTCATCTTCGATTAAATATTTTGATAAGAGCGACTTAGAAACTTTCAATGGCAATGGCATATATCGTAATCCAGAGTTTGATTGGGTTGAGACTGTGGCTCCCACATCTGTGCTTTTTTTCAACTCAGATAAGCTGGGCAAAGATTACAAAGATGATCTATTCATAGGTAGTGTTCACAATGGAACAATATATCATTTTGATCTGACTAAAGATAGAACTCACCTTGACCTAAAGGGTGATTTGTCCGACAAGGTGGCTAATACTGGAGACGATCAAGAAGCAATTAGATTTGCAAAAGGATTAGGTTTGATAACGGATCTTGAAACAGGCCCGGATGGTTACCTTTACGTCTTAGCTTTTTTCAAACATGACGGAACAATTTTTAAGATATTACCTAAATGATTAATTACGAGTTAAGTCGAATCGAGAAGTATAATCCACTTAAATATAATATACATCATCTTTAATCAATCAGACAGTTCCAATTAAGATAATATTATTAATGACAGCACGTTTAGAACTTCGCGTAAATTAATTATTTCTGTAACTTTATCCTTGAGCTCCTCTTTAGTCTCAGCACTTAATTTTAAAACTAAATTATAAGAGTCAATAATTTCGTAGAGAAAATCCAAGCCTACTATCTTCCTTACCTGCCTTTTAACTTCTGGAATAGAAGAATAGTTACTTTGAATTAGGACAATGGCAGATATCATTCAAAGTCTATCAGGTAAATCAAAGCTCGATAAAAAATAACTAAATCCAATAATTTTAAGGCTTTGTGGTACAAGTACCTAATTCTATTGTTTTGGTAAAATGATTCCTAGGCGTTGGGTGTACGTTGTTAAGTAATATTTATAAATTACAGTTATCTGCATGTGACGTGCGATATATTATCAGACACATTCTCTCCATATTTATTCTGTCTATTTTTATTCACGCGTTACTGCCCTATACATATGTCTCCGGTTTTGGTAATAGATGTCCTACTGTTTGGCAAAAGTCGGAAGGGACGAACTTATGCATAGGGACAGATTCAAATGATCATATTGATGGCAGTAAGTCGTCTGATGTAATCGTAGGCTTGGGAGGTGACGATCTTTTGAGAGGTGGTCCAAATAATGACGTTATACAAGGGGGTCCAGACGACGACAAGATATTTGGAA
>DASWDL010000019.1:0-2614 GCA_036395315.1 Nitrososphaeraceae archaeon | reverse complement strand
TTTTATTGCTGCTAGATAATTCTGGTAGTCGGTCGCACATGTCCCGTCTTTAAGAAGAAGGCACCAATAACCGTAGTCGTTTGCTTCTCTCATAATAGTATGTACACAAACATCAGTTGTTACTCCCGTTACTACTAAATGAGTAATGCCTAGGTTTCGTAAAACTATTGGCAAGTTACTTTGTCCAAATGCTCCTTTTCCCGCCTTATCTATCACGTACTCTCCCTCTACAGGATAAAGGTCATCTATTATATCCCAGTTTTTCTCGCCTCGAACTAGAAGTCTTCCTACTCCTCCCTTGGGAATATTTCCAATACCAACTCCGTTACCAATAATCTTACTACGTAAGATCTTGTTGTACGGGGCATCAGATAAATCTGGAAGATGACCTTCCCTTGTGTGAATTACTTTGATATCTGTTCCATTTCGTATAGTGTGCAAAACGTACATGATAGATTTAATCGGCGATGAAGTTAGGCCTAGGTCGTAACCCATCACGTCCACGTATCCTTTGGGGCCACAGAAATCAACCTGCATATCTATGCTCAGGAAGGCAGTTCTTGCAGAGTCAAATTCAACGTAGGCAATATCACCAGGGCGAGGACAATCCTCTACTTCTACTTTGAATAGCATACCTTTTGGAGGACCGTAAAGCCATTGAGGGAATTCAATTGTGCGAGTCTTTTTGAAATTTTCGTAATCCTTTTCAGCCTTCTCCAACATTTGGTCTCTAATTGCTTCTATGAAATCTCTCTTTGGAAATGGATTTAGTGCTTTCTCATTCTTATCAGAGACCAAATTTTTAACGCCACGCCCCTTGATTTATGTCGGAACCTATAACGGCGGTGAATCGCATAATTACATTTAAAACCATCTTATTTTTATATTATTCACTTTCAGACTCTGATAAGTGTCAGAACCAGGGTTTGACTAATTCCATGATATTTTTCATAGATGTGTGCCATGCTAAGAATAGATCCCTCATCGAATGGTCTCCCGACTAATTGAACTCCCACGGGCAGCTTATCATCCACTAATCCAGCCATAATGTTAAGAGCAGATAGACCAGTAACGTCGAAAACTGTGGTCAATCTGCTTAACACTTGATAAACCTCTAGGCTCTGTCCGTTTATGTCTACAACCTCCTCGTTCAGTAACGGGGTTGGTATAGGTAAAGTAGGGACAGCCAAACCGTCTAGTCCTTTCATAGATTTTAAAAAAGCAGATTTCAAAATCGGCCTAGTTAATTGCGCTTTAATGTATTCCAACTGCAGTGACTTCTGATCCTCTTTCAAGCATTTTCAAAACATCATTACCATATTCTCCGCTCCTAGTCTTCATCCATTCACTATGTACTCCTGCCAGACTCGCCAAGTCTAAAAGCCCTCCAAGTATCGTATATTTTGTTGGTATCTTCTAGTTTAACAGCATGTGTCGAAATCCCTACTTCATGAAGATTGTCTACAAATCCTTCAAAGATATCAATTACCTTTTGATCTATTTGATCAAAGAAAAACTCCTTTGGTATTCCCAATTTATATAGTACCTTTTTCCTTATTGACTGAAATGAGGTCAATAAAGTTGGGCAGACCTGAATCTATACTTGATGCATCAAGCTGGTCATAGCCGGCGATCACGCTGAGAACTGCAGCTGCATCCCAAAAGGTTCTCGCTCTTAAAAACTTTGAATTTCTCAGTAAGGAGATTTGGCTTGAATGTCAAAATCAATCGCTGACTCATTGTCATTATCTTGCATAATTTGGAATTTTAGATTATTTTGATTCGGTACATTATAATGTCCTATAGTATTCATAAAAGCTGCCAATGATATTCCACTTGTTATCACCAAAACAGCACTTAAGATTAACATTAAATTTGTATTCACTGTCTATCTTGCTATTTTCAAAAATAAATAAGTCTTGAGGTACGATTTGCTATGCGTTAATCAAATTATCCGAAGAAAGTTTACTGCCTGTTTACACACTTGTACCATGACATTAAAATGGGCTGACCTATTAATGAGGCCAAAAATGCCATTTTATGATAGTCATGGGATTTCCCCTAATGCAGTACGGGTGTTGGAGAATACAATGGGATATTTCTGTATGCCTTGTTAAGTTCGCTCGAAGTCCTCCAGATTGACTTATTTCATGGGCTTGAAAATGGAATAGCAGCAGGTAATGGAATATTTTCCCTCTTGATACTTGCTCTTTCGATCACGGCTTATAAAAGAACTCGCCTCAAACAAATTATTTATGCCGTTGTCATCTTCGCATTATTTGCTATCCAACTTTTCCTGGATTATTTTGATAATGTCTTTAAAATATTAGATAGTCCGATAACTGACGTGATATTAGATTCATTGACCCTTGCTATACTGGTCCTGTTCTTTATAGCGATTGTCAAAATAAAAAATGGCACAGGCCCTAATAATAATTTAAATCACTGAAGTTGCTATCTACCTTAGACTCTTGCAATACGATATCTATTAAGCTTTTTACAGTTTCAAGCTTATGCAGACAAATTTTTATAGTTGAGAATCATCATCATGGACTATCGAATTTGAATTACAATAAGCTTATCGGAATTTTGGTATTATTGTTTTTTTACTGGA
>DASWDL010000018.1:0-1710 GCA_036395315.1 Nitrososphaeraceae archaeon | reverse complement strand
AGAAAGTTTTTGAGGCAGCTTTCTTTCCTTCAAATGAGGCATCCCTGCCTCTGACTTTAAACAATACCGGTGATTATTCATATTTTGAAAAGGGAGCAAATAAAGCTGTTCCAAGTTTTGTAATGAATGGAACAATTTCTGTTGTCAATTTACCATCTGAACTAAAATCTGCTAATAGTACCTCCTCACAGAACCAAATTACAGCAGGTGCTTATATGATTCCAGCAATCATGCTTGACAAATATACCTCAGAATTTGCGAAGAGAGGTTTCACAGTCGATAGTCATTTTACTTACAAAGATCTGAGAGGTGGACAGAAAGGAACAGGGCCGCAACAGACACTGATTACTTGGACAATACCTGAAACAAACTTGGATAAAGTAATATCTGCATTGAAGGAAATAACTCCAACGTTGCCATACAGCTAAGCTGTCATCTTATAGACCCTGCAAAAAGGAGTACACCCTAAAGTCAACTCCCCTAGTTTTAGCGTTTTCCAGAAGTTCAACCGATGGTTCTCCATAAACTACCACCGAATGGTCTGTAGCGTATTTTTCGAATAGTACTCCTAATGGTTCTCGAAGATTGGATACATGGGCCAATAATGCAACGGAACTCTCGTATGCCTCACGGATTTCACATTCAGTTTCATCTTCGCTAAGAAACCAGTCATACTGTAGTGTTCCCAAGTCCCTTTCCTTTACTTGCTTGATACACACAGCAGCCTGTTTTTTGAACCCTTCGATCATGCCATCACGAACCTTCATCTTTGCACTGAGTTGTATCTTTGACATAGTTTTCTTGAAACGTAAGGGTACTTAAAGCTCTATGATGTTGAATAGGTAATTAGGATGATTGGGTGAAAAACTAAATGAAATAGTATAATGAACTCAAAACGCGTAAATTATACACCGCTAACATCTAGTGGCAAATATGTCGGGAAAGATTGGAGGACATATAGGCAACAGAAAATTTTCCTTAGGATGGACATTACAAAGTATAGGAATATCTTTCCGCATGTGGCGGCTGCAATCCAACTAGGTAATAACGGAAAACCGCCCACTAAAGGTGATGTTATACAGTACGTTTACACAGATTCGTAACATCAGAATCCTACGAATAGAGTTACAACGCAGATTGATTCTGAAAATAACTATGATAGAGAAAAGTACAAAGAGATGCTATTAGATGCAGCAGAGACAGTATTAGGAATATTTAGGTTCGATAGATATTTGTATGGTAAATCCAAGGATAAGAAGTGGTGGATGGAATTAAAGAGAAATAGAATGCTTGACATAAGTGCTGAGTCGAGCCAATAAATGAGCAAGTTAGAATTACTGGCTTACCACAAAGGTAAGAGAAAATTTTTGCAATATCGGAGATAGAGTCGGAGAATCCAGAAGATATAGAGATCTATTGAAGTTGCAGACCAGAATTTCAGGTTAATAGAAAAATGAATCGGGTAGTTTTTTGCTGAATTTGGCGCGTCACTAGTGAAAAATATTTACCCGCTTAGATAACCTCAATTTACTTTCTAAACCTTTTACCTCTTTAGGTATCTTCTTAACATCCTTCGTCAAGTCATGAGGTGTTATCAATAGATTCCCATGCACTAATGAATTTATTTTGTAGTTTATCTTTTAAGCGTCCGCGTTCTAATTCATTTCTATACTCTTCTATAGCTCTTTTGAATACTCTATAGAATTCAAT
>DASWDL010000017.1:0-7646 GCA_036395315.1 Nitrososphaeraceae archaeon | reverse complement strand
TTGAAGGGGAGTGTGGAAAAAATCGGCTAGGCCGATAAAAAGCAGTATAGAGAATGCTAACAAGCTCGCTATGGAAAAGATGAAGACTTCTAAGCCGTTTCTTGTTGATATTAAACCTGCAATCGAAGTTTTTAAGAATATGAATAAGAATTCGATTTCACATGCGGGCCCCCCAATTGAATGGGAGAGAATGTGTGGGCCCATGCGGGGAGCAGTAGTTGCAACGATGATTTATGAGGGTTTAGCTGGTAATTGGGACGAAGCTGAGCGGTCAATAAGGCGTGGAGAAACAGAATTTTCTTCCAATCATGAGTTCGCTGCAGTTGGACCAATGGCTGGAGTCATCTCAGCTTCAATGCCGGTTTTTGTCATAAACGATCGCAAACATAGGAACACCTGCTATTGCAGATTGGTTGAAAATAAGGTTCAGTTTGGAGCGTTCGATAAGGACGCAATCGAGGTTCTAAGATTTTGGACCGATACTTTGGCACCAATCCTTGCTAAAGCAGTTAGACTAAGTGGTGGGATCGATTTAAAGACAGTTATGGCTAGGGCTTTACATATGGGGGATGAACTTCACAATCGTCCTGCTGCAGGTACTGTGTTACTTGAAAGTGTAATGATGCCTTACTTGCTCGCAGTAGCGGAAAAGAACGAGGTGTCCAAAGTCGCCAAATATTTTTCTGAGAATGAAATTTTCTTCCTGTGTTTGAGCATGGGTGCATGCAAAACAATGGCTCAAGCTGCTGCTAACATAGAATTCAGTACTCTTGTCACAGTCATGGCAAGAAATGGAACTGACTTCGGTATACAGGTAAGCGGACTTGGAAACAATTGGTTTATCGGACCCGCAGGTATAATCGATGCTGTATATTTCCCAGGGTTTGGAAAGGAAGATGGAAATCCAGACATGGGAGATAGTGCGATCACTGAAACAGCTGGAGTAGGAGGGTTTGCACTAGCCAATTCTCCAGCTATCCTGTCACTAATTGGTGGAACTTCAGAAGACGCTATCAGATACACAAAAGAAATGAGACAAATTACAATGGGGCTTAATGAAACTTTCACAATTCCAATATTAAATTTTCAAGGAACGGCAACAGGAATTGATTTGAGAAGGGTAGTAAGAACCGGGATTCTCCCAGTCATCGATACGGCCGTAGCTCACAAGAAGCCTGGAATTGGATATATTGGTGCGGGACTGGTAAACCCTCCTATCGAAGCATTCCACCAAGCTCTGTATGCTTTTGGTAAAAAATATGATTTATTGAAATAGGGCTAGTTATTTACAATGATGTGAATTCAG
The DNA here is from genome assembly GCA_036395315.1 of Nitrososphaeraceae archaeon. Taxonomy (GTDB): domain Archaea; phylum Thermoproteota; class Nitrososphaeria; order Nitrososphaerales; family Nitrososphaeraceae; genus TA-21. The sequence continues at coordinate 6,340 of DASWDL010000017.1, read as the reverse complement.
AAGGAGCAAGTGGACAAGCAAAAATACTTCTAAATCTTAATTTTTGATAGAGATCGAGCTCGATAGATTTCGGCTACGCGCTTTGACACGTCATCCACCGGTTCCATTTTGATTTGATACGTAACCAACTCTTCTTACTCTCGGCAATGCTATGACTTGTTACCGGAAAGAAGATAACCCAAAGCTATAGCAGCAATTGTTGAAGCACTTCTTATTTTACCGGCTCGTATTTCGTGTAATACTTGTTTCTTCGTTAGTTTCATATGCTTTAATATCTCTAATGATTCAAGGCGGGGAACTGATTTTTTGGTCAAGCCCCTCGCTAGAAAAATATAGTTTTTCTGGGTGCTCCGTCCAGGCCACGTAAATGAATATGATAGGTATTTCATCGCCTCAGATGCATACCCTGTTTCTTCTAATAATTCTCTTCTTGCGGCATCTCTAGGTTTTTCGCCACTCTCTACAAAACCCCCAGGTAACTCTAATAAATATTCATGCGCTCCATGTCTGTAAGCCTCTACCATCAGCAAGTTACCATTGTCAAAAATTGGAACAATATGGGACGTATCAAAAGTAACAATTTTGTTATATAATTCTGGTTCGCCAGTCCCAGAGTCCACTAACTCTTCATATAATGTTACCCAATTACTTCGATAAACTCTCGACTGCTTAATGATCGTGAACACTCCCCACACTACCAATCTTCAACTTAAAAATGTATGAGATCGTTAGGTGTGAGAATGTGCAATCCATAATTTGCCGGTACCAACCGTATAATTAATTTAAATTATACTAGGTTATTCTGATTTCTGAATTACTCTTTTTACGGCTTCCCTTAGTGTAGAAAAGCTCACAGGCTTGTGCATAAATTCGACAATTATGTTTTCACTCTTTAACTCATTAATTAGATTGTCCTTGATGTCATAGGCTGATATTAGGATTATCCTAGTTCCATTTAGCTCTTTTATTCTTCTTGCCACGTCTTCTCCAGTCATATCACCTAGCTTGAAGTCAACTAAAATGACGTGGATTCGTTCCCCATTCTGTCTCTTTTGAATAAAAGTTTCTATACACTGACTCCCTGAAGATGTCGTAACTACTGAATAATCTATCTTCAGTATTGCGGCATATGTCGCAAGTACATCATGTTCGTCATCACAAATCATGACGGTCTTATTATCTGGCATTTGTCGACTTTACTTTCTCGTCCCCCAATAAATAAAGAGTTATCCTCCTAGACTTGCTATTTAAGACTATAATTTCCCGTTTCACGTAATTGTGAAATCATCTTCAATTTGGCTCATGCTTTAATAGCGTGTATTTGACTAAAATAATGGCTTGAGGTTCTGAGAAGACTTGTACAATACCTCGTCTCCAGAATTCGTAACAGGTATAGTATTACAACCAGTAACGCGAGTTAACTCTGGTTTATTGGATCTATCTTAAAAAACTTCGGCCAAAGTGTAGAGTTCAATTGTTGTAACTTATTTATACCAATAGTAGCAGGTAAAAAAATTATTAACTTGGAATATGTTAGCGTGGCTGAAGATTAGAATGACTTGAAAGGAGAGCACACTTAGAAAAATTGATGCTCATTTTCTGAGATATGGCTTTTGACCTGGTCTTCTATAATCTGTATTGGATTGGGACCAATATCCATCGACAGCATCAGATAGTATTTATTAAATTGTTTAGTTACAATGGGAATTGTCATACGAATTAGATTTTCGTATTTGCCTATTACATATTGCAGCTTCCCTACCTTAGGTTCAGATTCAATTTCTCCAGTTCGAAGGACTGCCCGTTTAGTGTATTCTGCCGTTTTTTCCGGTAATGATAACGGAACTGGCCCTTGTCTATACGAGAATGAAAGCAAAGTACCCAAATGGTCAACTACCGCGGCATAGCGAATCGATTTATCTAGTGAGAGTATCCGGTCACAAAATTGCTCGTACTTCATCAAAAGGGATCTATAGTTGACATGTATTATATTTTTTCAAATAAAAGAAATTGACACGAAATCCCAATCCATACAACTTAGAATGACGACTTGAGTAATTGGCAGATTCTTTGATTGTAATCATTCAAGAGAGTAGACCCCAAAAATCGAAGATATACGTTCCACTCAGCTATACTGTGGGCAGCGTGAGCTAAGGGGTGTCGGAATCACATACATTGATTGGCCGACATTGGAAACACATACATTGATTGGCCGACACCTACACTGAACTAAAAATTTCCCAATGAAATATAACAGCTGGAGCTAGATTCTATAATGATGGTTGTAAGAAAGAAATCGTAAATTCCCTTTCCTTTTTTTGGTATTACTAAATGAAGGATCTGGGAGATCTTCTGGAAGACATTCTTAAACCTCCAGACAGGAAGGGTTTAATGCATGAATGTTACTACTTTATGGGTCAAGAGCCGAATGATACAAACCTTTGGATAAATGGATAGGCAAATACCAAATACAATGTACAAGCCTATCTTTTATAGATTGGATGTAAGTCGATCGACTTTATTATAACATTTTTTAGCATTTTCGTGGTCCCCTAGTTCTTCTAATGCCCGTGCCTTGTTCATTATTAGTCTAATATTTTGTGGATCCATTTCTAAAGCTTTATCGAAAAACACTATTGCATTTTTGTAATTACCTATTGATGCCTGTACAGTACCTTTGTCTCCGGTTGCATCTACATGCTTAGGTTCTACTTTCAAGATCTCATCATAGCACTTATCGGCTTCTTTGTATTCTGAGAGATTCATGTGAGCAAAAGCCTTATCATACCAAACTTTTACGTCATTAGGCGAAAGGGCCAAGGATTTTTCATAGCACGGAATAGCTTCCCTAAGTAATCCCAATTGTCTAAGGAGAGAGCCTTTATTATGCCAAACTAATGGATTCTTTGGGTTTAAATTAGTAGCTTTTTCATAACATCTCTTTGCTTCGTGTAGATCTCCAATGGCTGTGAGAGCTGCACCCAGGTTAATCCATATTTCTGGAATGTTGGCATCAACCTCCAGTGCATCTAAATACTGCTGAACTGCCTCTTCAAAATTTCCAGTTTCGCTTAATATATTCCCCATGTTAATGAGGGCAACTATATTTCTTGACTCCAATTCTAATGCTTTCTTGTAATATTTCTTAGCTTGAACAGGTTTACCTTCTTTTTGAAGCGAATATCCCATAGATATCCAGTAATTGGGATCTTTTTTGACATTCTCATTTCCCTTCATCCAGAATACAGATACGCAGTCAAGTGATATATATTCTCATTATATGGTAATACTTTATCCTAAACTATGGTTGAAGTAACGTATAGCGGAAGAAAGGGACGAATTGAATCTGTGTAAAACAAACACTTTAGTGACAATTATTATATCTTAATAATTTGATAAAATCTTGAGTCAGTGAAGGTAAAACCCAGGTATGGACTTCAGATCATTTTCGTATTGGTTGCCTACTAAATATTGGTTAAACACTGTTAAAATGCTGCAGTGAGGTAGGTTAAGTAGTGAAGTAGAAGATTCTACTAATTCGGACGGTCCTGGCTGCTAATACTCTGAAGCGGGAAGATTAGTCCCTGACATCCAGTGATCATAGTAATTTATCCAAAGTATAAAAAAAGATTTTCGGGATCGGCAGATCGTATATAATGAGTAATGTTTGTCAACGAAAATTATTACGAGATTATGATGCTTAAATATATCGCCCCTTAACTACTATTCCAATAAATTTCCCTCAAAAGAAAAAGATAACGAAATTACACTATCTATAGATTCCGTCTAACTTTGTTGGCAAGGATAAAATTATTTTGTCAACTCCTGCGAACGATGATTTTATCACAGCCTATTAGGCTCCTTTCGTTATTGAATCGACCGCTCATACATGCACTAGTATCATTGCTTAATATGTGTGTCCTAGAGCTAGAGTAGTTTAGCAACAGATCTACCATTGTATCATTATTCACATCTCTAAATTCACCGGTTGATCCAAGGCAATCCCGTAAGGAAACATTTGCATGACTTCCGAAGCAGACTGATTCTGCATTGATATTCAATACGTCCATGGTCGCATTACCCAAGATAGCAACAGGTATTATACTGTTATTTCCTAAATTAAGTTCATTTCTCGTAGTATTAGGGAGAACATCTAATTTTATAATGCTGATTTGTCCTTCAAGAATATTGTTTGTTGTATTCGGGTCGATAGAATTTGAAACTATTTTGGCAATATTGTCGTAATTTTGACTCTTGTTATGATTCATGGTAACATTGAATTTAACAATGGCAGCTCCCCCGATTGGAATTGTTTTGATATCACATTCAAACTGATAAACAAATGCAGTACAGGCCTGCGGTCCACTGGACACATTGCCTATAAATGGGCTTGTAAATTGCACATCGAACGTAGGCGGGTTAATTGTGTACGACGTTTCATTTGTGCTCGTATTCAGATTATCTCGAACAAGAACTTTTCTTCCCAGATTTGGCCCATTGTTTTCTTTTCAATCCAGTATTCAACATAATTGGGTTGACCATGCCATCTTGGAATCAAATTTTGATATTGTTGCGGCATTTTTTTTAGCTGGTTGAGATAATGATCAATCCAAATTTCGGGTCCGTTTGAAGCTCATCAAGACAATCCTAGATGATAATGCAATTGAAAACATTCTCGTAAGACAACATTAAATGAAATCTCTAAATAACATATTTTCATTGCTAGGGAAATGGATAGCTTAAACGAGATGCGTGACTTGATTCACAAACAAAGACAGACTTTAGATGACTACATGAGGTCGTGGGGGAAAGAGATTCAGTCGGACAAGGAGTTGTTTAAGATGACTGGTGAACCTTTTATTCACGTTTTTGCCATAATTAAAAATTTATACATGAATCTAGAATCAATGTATATCGCAAATTAAACTACCCTGATCGATAAATCAAGCCAAGTATTATATTTTTTAATCGCGTCTCTTTTTCTTTATTTGTCCTTTAACGCTTAGAATATTTGCTCTTCAAAATTATCTTGATTCTCTCACTGTCTATTAATGTGTTAATCAGGTTCCTACCTTCATCCAAATTCTTAGATGGTTCTATAGCATCTAGTACCTTTAACTTCCAAGAAATTCTGCTCGCATCTTCAATAAGTCTCATGCTTTGTAAAACAACTTTTCCAAATGCTGTAATGTAATATTTTTGATTAATTCTTTTCACCAAACCGCATTTTTGGAGATTAAATATCTTTGTGTAGAAACGCTTCTTTGAAATTCTTAATTTAGTCATAAGAGTAGCTGAGTCATAGACTCTATCACCTGCCGATAAGCCTATTCTCATGAAGAGTCGGATGCAGATTTCATCCGAAAACGCTTGTAAGATTTCTAGAGGTTGTGGGTAAACAGAATATAATTCCTTTTTAAAATCTGCCTTGGGTTTCATATAATATTACAGAGCTATGAATCACTAAACTCTAGGATGAGTCGCTGTGGCATTATAAATAATGCTTAAAAAGAATACTTAAATTATATTTTAGTGGCAATCATTAACCGAAGGTTAAAAGACTAGGGCAACGCCTACAGAGGAATCTCTTCATAACATTCTTCAGTAACTTAGTTGCATAGATTTTTTCTCCTATCTCCTATCATGCCAGAATTTTTCGTGTTCTCTGCGTTCAGCTTCAACAAAATATTTCAGATTAAAAAAATGGCATTTTAATATTTCAGGCTTTGATTTTTCTTTCGATTCCTTGGCCGAGATACGAGATTCAAAATGTCTTGAATAATATTTAATTGGCTTTAATTTTGGGATTTTGGTTTTCACTGTAGGTTTTGGAATCTCTACAGGGGAATCATCGAATATATTTAGCGATACTTGATTACCATAGTGAAAATTAACCCAATGAGTCAGTGTATGTTTCCAGTCATAGGTATATCCTTGCTACAAGGGGATTCATCAATCATTTTAGTATATTTAACATCTTGACCCGTCCTTACTACTTGTTTTGAATTCAAAAATATGGCAAACTCGCTATTTGTATTGTCAGTCCATAATTGTATGCGTGGTTCAGACATTTTTGTCTACTTTGCTGGATACAGGTATCCATTTATTGGATTTAAGGTTTTTCTAATCCTATAACCAAACGTTGGGTAGAATTGAATCAATCTTATTTAGAACGGATAAATAAAGACAAGGGTCGTTATACCAGCCCCAATCTCGGTCAGATTTATGGTACCCGACTAATCCTTTTTCATTTAACCTCTTATCAGTCTCCCTGTACCTCGATGAATCCTTTCTTATGAGCATATTTTTGAAGGGCATTTAGTACTACAGGGTCGACGCC
>DASWDL010000016.1:0-6100 GCA_036395315.1 Nitrososphaeraceae archaeon | reverse complement strand
CTATATATAATTGGACTAGTTATTATCTTCAAGATTTTGGCCACATCACTAACTATAGGTTCTGGAGGGAGCGCAGGGGTTTTTGGACCTTCCATGGTAATAGGGGGACTTCTTGGAGCATTCATTGGTACTGTTGTTCACATGCTGGGCTTATTTGTTTGGGTTGACGTATCGTCTGTAATCATAGTTTCCATGGTCTCTTTTTTTGGAGCGACGGCAAAAACACCGATATCTTCAATAATAATGGGAAGTGAGTTAACAGGCGGCTATGCGCTCTTAGCTCCTATGATGCTGGCAACATTCATCGCTTACATAATGTCTGGACAGCATAGCTCGATATTCCGAAATCAGGTAATAAATAGATCAGACTCGCCTGCGCATAGGAGAGAATATCAGCGTCCTATTCTCCGAGACCTGTATGTGAAAGATATCTTTCGACAGTCGTACACAAAAATTTCTTCTGATAAATCAATTGAAGAAGCCCTGCAGACTATGAACCGCGACAGAACCAAAACGGTGGTTGTAGTCAAAGAGGATGACAGACTACTAGGTGTAGTAAGCAGGTACAAGTTTTTTGAATTCCCCGAAGAGTATCGCAAATCTGTCAAATTAGATAGCATTATGATTAAAGATCCCTTCTTTGCATACGATACTGATTCACTCCACAACGCACTTGTTAGACTTTCATCCAATGACCTCCAAGAAATGCCAGTATTATCGAATGATGACAATAGAGTTCTTGGAATTGTTACCATTGCAGATCTCGTAAAACTATATGACAAAGAAGTACAGGAGATCATCAAGTCTAGACGGAACAACGGTGACATGTTATCCTCTTTAAATGACTTTGGATCATCAAATACTGATGATGATAGTACAACCCAAAATCAAACGAAATTGTAGTTGTATTGGAACTAATTCATAAGTTGGGAAAGATATCTTACTATTGCCTGACACATTCGATCTAGGCGCTAATTAACAATTTAATATATCATGTACTTTTTCACACACAATATATGTTGACAAATGGTCTAGCCTAAGAGCCCAGTAATTTGGTTATTCTCCCAGTCTATTTGAATACAGAATTTGATTGACTAAATTTTATTTATTTGCAAGTGGTATGTAATTTAGAGATTTTGTCTGCGGTAATTCAAAAGAAACACCACAAATAAGGCCCATGAGTAAAATATTAACTAAGATTGAATCCTATAATAGACGGTTTTATATAATTTGTAAACTTTCTAGTTGATCTTTCTTAAGCAACATAAACCATGAGTGGGCTGTCGGACATCGGGGTTCGGTGAGATTCAGACCGCTCATGTATGAGGGTTCTGCTACAGTTTATTTATTTTTTATCAAGCTCATGGGATACAACAGCTACAATAAACAAGTGGGTTGATGGGAAATATTTTCGTCATGCAACCATTGTACTATTTCTTGATCTGTTAGTCTCTGGAATGATAAATTATGGATTATTCCTTTGATATACTCTCTTTCTGATTTTGTCCATTTGTGACGCTCCGTAACAACATTTTTGCTATTATTTTTACCCTTGCTTCCCATCGTTAAAAGTTCTATCTCTACAAGGTGCGCAGTATCTTTCAATCCTTGTAGCGCCGCCATCTGTAACGCCATAAGTAACTTCAAAAGCCGGTATTCCCCTGCAAATACAACAGAGGCCATTGGCCAGTTTCTTAATAATCCCTTCTTTTGTTGCGTCCATAATCCTGTTAGATGCTAGTATTCTTTGAAGCACTTCGAGTTTATCTTCTGATAATGCTATTGGCTTTATAGTTACCAACAGACAGATAAACGCAGCACTGAGCTTTAGGTATTATGTTCCCATTGCGTTCTCGTGAACCATACGACAGGTACAATCGGTCGGGAGCATGTTACATCCACCACAAACTTTGTCGCGACCGCAAATACACTTATCCATACTGTTTAAGAAACGATGTAACTTATTACCTCTCCCTCCCACAAAGACGAGTCTAATGCTTTAAGTCTAATTCTCAGATTATCGAAAATGGATATACATCAAAGATGTAAAAAGTATAGAAAAGGAGTACTTGAACTTACCTTTAACGGTGACGAGTATAGATGTTTTCTTTATGGTTGGAGTACTGATGTATTCGAGTAAAATTGAGGTCATATTTGGTTTGGTTTCGTTTATCAGTGTGTCCATATGACCATTGAACGCGGCACGCTTGTATACAATCTGCCAGAATAGATATATCACCAGCTGCCTGTCTCAATCTACCCCTAACCGTTGCCTACCTTCCAAGCCGGATGTATTTCGTGCCATCCCTTGGGCTTATCAGTGACCCATGCGCCCCATATATCCACTTTATCGCCTGTTTTGGGAAGGAATACACCTGCTATGTTTTGGTCTTTTGGCACTATTTCTACTACTAGTAAGCCATCAGTTTTTTGATTATTCCCTTCATTCAAAAGGAAATCAAATTTTTTGTCCAAGTCCAAAAGAAATTTGAAGTCTCCATCATCCATCTTTTTTGTAAGCTTTACTATTCCTATTGCTTCTTGACATTCACTTAACACCTTAAGGTCTTTTTCATTGGAGGCACCGTTGAGAACGTCACCTGTCCTGCAATTAGGACCTGTTAGTGATTTATGTTCTCTTATGACAATCTGGTCTTCGGATTCAATCCTCTTTTGCTCTTCTAATGGAATCAGTTTTTCTCCCTCTCTCTCTGTAATTATAGATTCTAGCCTTTGTTGTGTTTGGATCTGATTGTTTACATTCACAGTTTGGTTATTATTTTGAACTTGATTCTGGTTATTATTTTGAACTTGATTTGTTACTACACTTTGGCTGTTGTTTACATTTGTTTGTCCCTCATCCAATGCGTTACTTGCGCTTTGAGTGGTATTGTCACTTGCTTGTCCCTCATCCAATGAACCACTTGAACTTTGATTTATACTCTCAGAAGAAGATACGTCCAAATTATTCTTTGAATCGTCCTGTTTATTAGAATCGTCCTGTATGAAAAAATACTTGCCCGATTGATCGTAAGTTTGTAGGAAATTAACCGATGTTCCTGACACTAAGTTATTTTGACAGCAAAAAAAGATTACAATGATAAAAGAGAACACAGCGACCAAAAGGGAAGTCGACACGTTTTTTATATCGTTGACTATAAGCATCAGAAACTAAAGATCAACATAAGTTATAAGTAATTAAGTGTAGGTCATCTAATGGTGATAAGATGTTACACAGCGTAATGATGCAGCACTGCATCCAGAATACGGAATACGCCTAAACCTTAATTTTTTTAGAAATGGGCCAGATTGGCATGGCATTCTCTTGAGCAACAATAGAAATTTATTATTTTTGGCATGATTTGCGTTTATGTTGGATGATACTGATTCTTACCCTGTGCCAACAAAGGGTGACAAGATATAAATCGGAGGAAAATTTGGTGCGGGTATAGGGGGGTACGGTAATTGGCACGATTTTTGGAATCCCTGTATTAGGTATGGCTGCATCTGAAGCCGCGGGTAGAATATTTCCTTCAACTTTAGATAAACGAAGAGAAGCCTAGAATATGACATTCTCTGACGGGTCGGCCCGGTACCAACCTCATCGACCCGTTGGAGATTTAATTCATTAACATGAACGAGAAATTTATTTCCTAACTCTAATATTTTAAAATCGAATGTTTTTCGCTCTTTTCGAATGAGTCAGGGCTTGTAATAGTAGTAGCACCGCTACCTGCGTCAATCCTGTCGTCACCGCCCAACCCCAAAATATTATGCTTAAGGCCATTAGCGGCAATTCCATCATCACTTGGTGTCCCGAAACACCAACTGTTAGGATCCGAGTTAGCCTGTTTCGTACAGTACGAATTAGCCCCGTAAGTAATTGACACTGAATTTGAGAGCATCGCGATTAGTAGTCCAACCATTACCGTATTGATTTAGTATATCTCATAAAAATGACTCTAGTAAACAAGTAATAACCCTTCTTGAATAAAGTCCTGTTAAAACATTCGAGGAATGACCAACTTAGGTATTGTGCCTCTGCGGCAAAGGCTAATTATTTCTGAACTTGTGTCATGTTGCCCGTCATGTTACCTGTTGTATTTACGGTATTTGTTATTAGATAAACTGGAAGGAATTGACCATATTACAAAGATACTTTTAGTTTTAGTACTCTTAGCTTGCTCTACTTTTTTGAACATTGACGTAACAATAAACTTGCCGTCCTGGGAAACATAAGAGTTAATTAAAACACCCCGAAGGTTGACCAGGGTTTAAAAGAATTATTTTGGAACTATTCTGTATAACTTTCCATCTTTTATAGATACCACATAAAGTAACCCATCTGGGCTCCTTTTAACGTCTGTTATTCCATTGAAACCAGAGCCGAATTTTATACTACTCAATTCATTTTCGTCATCAGCAACTAGGTCCTTTAATCCCTGTTGACTTGAATCAAATGTCAATCCAGTTCTTTCGCTATTTACTTTAAAAAAATATAAGTTGCCGTTATCATAATCGCCCACGAATAAGTTATCTTTGTATTTGATTCCAAGCTTCGATGACTGAAAAAAAGCCAATCCTGTTACGGCAACCGGTTTTTTCCAACTGAAGACTGGATCATGATATTTAAACCCTGGAAAATTTACGAGCTGATCAGGAGTCACTTGAGTTCTTGATATAGGTCCCATTACCTTTTTCCAACCGCTGTTGTAGCCAGTACTCACACCATTCACATGATGTCTTATGTAATTGATTTCGTCGTAGCTGTCAGGACCATTCTCGGTCTGCCACAGTCTCCCTGTTAGCCCGTCCATCGCTAGACCGAAACTATTTCTTATTCCATAGGCAAAATATCTAGACTTCAGATCTGTGGTTTGTGTTTGACTGGTGGAAAAAGGGTTATCAGTAGAAGCAGTGGTTAGTCTGATAGGGTCTATCTTAAATATTACGCTTGTATCGTCCGGATCAGGACCGTCTTGGACATTTTGCAATTTACCATTATGATTCAAATCTCCGATGATGGCATACAACCTCTGATCCGACGATATGAGTAATTTCCCGCCATCATGATTGGGGCCTGGCAGTGCAGGAAGGTCTAGAACGAGGATAGGGTTAATTAATGTGGAACCCGTCCATTCATAACGGAATAGTTTGTTCCGCAACTGGGTTCCATCTTTTGCAGTATAATATAAAAACACAAAAATCTTAGTGTTCCCACTGACCGTAGATGTCTTCAAAGTAGCAACCCCTAGAAGGCCTCTCTCACTGTCACTATCGACAGAAACCGTTAAAATGGGACTAGATTTTAGGATACCATTTGAAATAAGACGTACTTTACCAGTATCTTTTTCGAGGATCAAAATATTCTTACTATCAATAAATGCCATGCTGGTGGGTGAGGAAAGACCCTGAGTAACAGTCTCAACTTTCAGGTTGCTGTCAGAAATAGTCGGAGCACCCTCAGCTGCATGGGCCACTATCTGCGAAAGGAAAATTAATGCCAACGCGGAAATAATTACCGACGTGAGCTTCTCTTGAATACGAAGTGTCATAAATATCTGGATAGAAAAGGACAATCAGATGGATAAATACATGCTCATAAAGTCCGCTCACTATTAACTAAATAATATTAAACTCAAGTCATAATCTTCCAGTTAGTTAGGAGCTGCCTATTCCTCCCCAATCGTTAAAGGAGATGCAAAAAGGAATAGAATTAGTTGATCAACGAGAAATGGTAGATTATAATAATGAATGAGAAATGACCTGACGAGCTAGGAGCTTAAATAATTTCAATATTAGAAGCGATGGTTACATCCTGGGATTTTGATAGTGATTAGAAATAAACAATATAATTTATTTTTCACAGTCCTTTAGAAATTTCCTTTATCAGAGTTACTCGAACTTTCTTCCCAATCCAAGTCTTTGGTAGTATAGCATGACCACTACCACCAAAGGGTGTAACTGCTGTTTCGACCGAACTAACATTCTCTTTCCCTTTCATCCTAGTATAATATTTGTATATATTTGATATATCACTTATTACTGTGCTTTCACTTTCCTTCTGTCAGCTTTCTCGACAGAATTCCGGTAATTACTC
>DASWDL010000015.1:0-1755 GCA_036395315.1 Nitrososphaeraceae archaeon | reverse complement strand
GAAGCATTCCAATAATCATTCCCTCAGCTTTACCGCTTCGAACTGTGCCATCATCGAGGAGCAAATCTGTGTATCCTACTTCGCGCAGTGCCTCAGACACACCTGGATCTTTTTGATGCACTATGAGAGAGTTCTTTTCTGCAAATCTGTTAAATTGTTCGATTGCTTCCCGTTCTAATTTATATCGGTCGATAGGTTGCCTAGGACTATTAGATACTATAATTGTTAAGCAGTCATGAGGAATTCCACTCAAGACACCTTCCAACAACTTAAGCCTCTCACCCTTGATAGGAATTACGATAGCCATCTTGCCTTCAATCTCTGATATTATATCATTATCGATTGTTCTAATGGCCTCTGATTTGCTCTTATTTGTTTTAAACCCCGAGTCTAATTCATAAACTCTTTGAACACCATGCATACTTATTGTCCCAAACCGTTCGGTAAATCTTGGCACGTCAAGTTTCATTATCAGGGAAGAATAAGAAGAGCCCTATTTATTACAAATGAATCAAAAGACCAAAGATGAAATTTAATGATATCGCATCCATATCAAATACTGTCTATTATCTTACTTATCGTCTTTTCATATGAGGCAATATTATCAAGAGAAACTCAAAGGTAACGGTCGTTCCTGGAAGTCAAAGGAATAGTAAGCAATTTAACCTTGTCAAATTCTGTCAGTTGGAAATGCAAATCACCTAGCTCGGATTTAAATTTTTTCTTTATGGCTAATGCCAAGTATCCAGAATAGAAAGAGTTCTGAGAAAAATCCGAGGTGTGACTAGATGATATCAAGGGTCTCTGCAAATTGCTTCTGTATTTCCCTGCCAAAAGCTTACCATTTATGTCAATAACCCCCACAAACCTAATACTCTTATCGACAGAAAGGACCCCATAACAAAGGTCGAGTAGAAATTCGCGTTCTTCCAATATTTAATATCGTTGCAATATCTAGCCATATATAAAGAAATTCAATTTTTGAGTACGACTTGACCAAACATTTGCCCTATAAATTATCAAATTATCAAATGTCATCTTTAATCTGTACTTTCCTGTAAAGTAACGGTTTGTGGGCTTGTTGGTTACCGATGTCTAACACTCAACTAAGTGGCCAATTTTTTTATAGAATCAACCCAGATTAAATTTCAATTAGCAATGTGTCATCTTCAACTATAACTTTGAATGACTCTTCTGGTTTTAACTTCTGAGGAAACCAAATTAAATTGCCCGTTTTTATATCCCATTTCGCACCATGCCAAGGACATTGCAGTTCAGTTCCATTCAATTGTCCCTCATGCAGTTCAGCCCCCGCATGATTGCAAATATTATTCATTGCATAATATTCTCCACCCATTTTTGTGATCAATATGTCCTTACCGCCTGCGCTTACGTGTGTTAATTTGCCTTGTTCGATCTCTGATGCTTTGCCTATTACAACCTTACTCATAACAGGGGGAAGGACTTTGGGTTATTTTAAGTTGGATGGCCCACTGTCATTTATTAGACGGTATTTGTCTTGGCTAGCCTGTCCATCAATCCTTTAGAACAATTCACATACTAATTACAAAGGATCAAAGATTTAGGCTCTATGTCCAGTTGGGTTACTTAGTATACGTCAGGATTTTTCAAAAGCAAAAAATCCCAGTCATTTTGAAAAGTCACTTCTTTAATATGTTAGAATAAAGGACAACATGCATGATGTTCTACGAGTCGACGATTCGGGTTTCTAAAAGAGTTATTCATATTTACGTA
>DASWDL010000014.1:0-4502 GCA_036395315.1 Nitrososphaeraceae archaeon | reverse complement strand
AGGACGCATAAATACATAAAGAATGAAAATGATAAACAATCGCTTACTCAAAGAATAATAGATTTATTGTTGAAAATTAGATATAAGAAAGAAGACTTGTTATCTATAATTTAGGTTAGTTAATCCCAAGTTCTTTCTCTAATCTCTGTACCTTATTCAGTACTCCGTCTATCTTTGCCGTTCTGTCATTAATAGACTTCATTTCAATTTCATGTTTCTGATCTCTCGAAATGCTTTCGAAACTTAAGGGAGATCCTTAACCGGGGCAAATTCGGCGATTCTACCGCTCCGTGTGATCTATCCTTCTGTGCGCCTTCAGCATATCCGGTCCTTCAAAATATTTACCACACAAAGGACATGCTATAATTTTCTTTCTTTGCAATAATTCGGACATTTATCTCGACCTTACCATTACACAAGGCTCCAACAAGTTTAGAGTCTCTGCACATAGGGCTATTGCCTCATCGCCGTACGCAGGAATTCCCATCTGCCTTCCATCCTCACAGGTTAATTCGACGAAAAAGTACGGTAGTCCATTTGAAAGTTCAGATACCTTAGTAGATGATCTAGTTATTTTTCCCCCGTGTAACCGCAATAAGCGTAACTGTCTTATGGAATCGTTTTTAATCTCCTCATCCATTTTTGAGATAGTATGCGTCTTGTTCATACCTATCTCTAGATTAAATGGAATTTAAGAAATCCTCAGCAACTAATATGATTAATAATAAGCGCCGCTTACTAATCATAGCCACTCCTTTGGCAAATCGGTCATTATGTTTCTACTCCCTACCGTTTTACCTCCATCAACTGATCATAGGTAATAGGAAAATAATAAGATCTTGTAAAGTGCAAATAGTATTTATAATAATAAATTATTCGATCGAGGGTGAAGGATGCCATAAGACACGACCTATGACATGGTGGTAAAAAAAGAAATTGGCTTACTATTACTAAGAAGGTAAAAGTGATGGATAAGTTATGCTAATTAAGCTAATATACAGTAATAACCTTCCTTAGCAGCGTAATATAGGGCATCTTCCCATCAAAGTAACAAACTAGTCGGTAGGATTAGTTAGTTGATTCTGTTGTAAATGACTATATTTGGCGTTTAGCATTACGTTTACCTGCTCATTTTTGTTATTTTCCTCAGTGCTAATATCTTCCTTTTTAATGGCTCCTCAGTCTTTAAATGCGACCTCATCATCCCAAAAAGATAATCCCTTTCATCAAGAAGAGTCAAAATCCAAGCCTTTCAAAGTTGTCGCAAATCTGGAATACACTGATAAGCAATACAAGGAAGGCGTGGGGAAGATTTCAGTATATTATGAAGATAGCGATGGTTTCAAAAAGACAAAATTCTATGATTTTGACGAAATGATGAAAAGGGCATGGCCGGATCATGTTAAGGTTAAAGCGAAATTCCCTAGAAATACTGCTGGTCACTTTGATATGCGTAAAGAATGTAAATAATGGTAAACATAATTGTATAAATGATTCACGATCTCTTGGCGTAAGTAAGGAGAGAATTCACCTAAAGATACCCTAGTTACCTTTTTCTGATACTATAAATGAAAATAAGTTCTAATGTTCTAGCTACGCCAAGTTTGGTCATACCTTAGCTGAGTAGAATAGGAATAGATGGGTTGTTCGAATCCGCCAGTTAGCCCGAGTAAAATCCTTCATGATAGAATTTTCTCCTAGTCGTACCCAATGCTAAAAGACAAGGTCGTGGAATAGTAGAATGCATGAAATTTGACAACTTCTTCTATGCTCGTTGGGATCATTGTGTTGAGCAGATGAGCGAAATAATTGGCAATATGTACAGGAAGAAATAAAATGGCATATTGCAAGAAGCACCAAGATTCGGCAAGACTGTACGGCTACGCAATAGATTACTCCCAAATTATATATACTACCAGTTGATACGTTGAAACGTGGATTTAATACCACAAAAGCGCGAGGAACTTAAAGAAATTATTAAAAACGAGGCGATAATTTTCCGCGAGGTAACTCTGTCTAGTGATATTAAAAGCGATTTTTACTATGATGTAAAGGCGATTTTTAATTCTAAGGGGATAGTGTTGATAGGTGAACTTATGCTAGCAAAGATTATAGAATTGTTCCCAACTGCGAAATCTGTCGGAGGATTAGAATCCGGTGCTGTACCCGTTTCGACTGCGATGGTTTTTCATAGTAATCAATTACGAGAGGGCTCAAAATTAAGTGGATTCTTCGTTAGAAAACAAGCCAAGAAACATGGTTTAGAAAAGAAGATAGAAGGCTTACCAGTCGAGCCAACGGTCGTGGTAGATGACGTCGTTACTACCGGTCAGAGTGTTTTGGACGCTATAAGCGCGCTGACTGCAGCGGGTATTTCGCCTATCGGAATACTTAGTGTTATAGACAGAGAGGACGAAAGAAATCAATTAAGGAACGGAGTTTTTAAGTACGATTCATTATTCAAACATTCAGAATTTGAAGATTTTATAAAATCAAAAAAAACAAAATTAGTTAGCAGCGATTAGCCAAAAAATATACTAAATCGAAATCACTAAAAAAGATTAGATTTTGTTCTTCCGTTTATCCCTTAATCTCTTATCAACCGGAGAATTTCTAAACATAGAGTTGCAGTATGGACAAAAGATACCTTCAAAGAATAGATAGATAGCACACTTTGAACAGTACTTTCTCCCAAGGTAGTAGCCAGGACTTCCATTTCCTTTAGTTAAAGTATGAATCCTTTCGCAGATGTTCTTACAAACCATTTTTAGCGCAAAATAATTGTAAGCCATTGTCATGATCTCGTGTAAGTTGTTGTGCGACTTTATTAATTTCCCTTCCTGATTATTCGGGTTCGGCCACTAAGACGCACAACGGAAATAATACAAAGAGTGCCGAGGCCCAGAAATCAGACCAAGGGCAACAACAACCAGAACAACAACAGCATCAAACCTTACTAAATAATGAAAACAATGTGCAAAATGACGATCAATCCCAGTCAAACCTACAGCAGAAGACTAAAAGTAGCGATAACGTACAGCAGCAACCACAAGATCAAAATCCACAAGAATAATTGGACTAGAATTAGTGTCTACCCATACCAAACTGACCAAGGATTATGAATAATGGAAAAAGTGGGACCATTGAGCCCTAAAAAATCTCCTGGTCAGCCTAATAGGATGTTCTTTTCATACAAATGTAACTTTGCTAGATAAGAGAAACATAGTAGGGAACATTCAACTACCGCTGAAAACCCAATATAATTTTTGCGAGGAAAATTGGACTAGCCGCTCGAAAATATGATTGTTTATATGACAGACCGGATGGTGATTTGAAGCTCACTTTCACAGACTAAAGATTCTATGTGGTCAATATTGTCGTTGATTGTGGAGCCCTTTTTTCACTAGCGAATTTGCCTGCGTTTACGCTGGGGCCTCTTCATCAAAATCCAAGTCCAAGTCCAGCACCGCGATATAAAGTAAGAAAGTAAGCAATATAAAGTAAGACATCTAGAAGACAAGGGAGATATTTATAATGTTACTATACCTGAGAACAGAGAAGAATACCTTTTGCACACCTGAAGCAAAAAAGGTCATAGACCTATACCTGGACTATAGAAAGAGATGCGGCGAGCAAATCGACGGTGAATCTCCACTTTTCAGGACTGACTTCGAGATAACTGACATACAAACGATAAGGAAGGAAGCAAAAGCAGTATCAATAGCTACTATCAAAACTATTGGGCTGTCAAAATTCTAAATTGCACTACAACTTCAGAGTTTTATAATCGTGTATAGTATAGGACAACAACCAATCAACCATTTTCTTTTTGATATTGCAATCATTTAACAAAGAAAAACTCCAGAGTCAGAGCAGATGCTCAACAATCCCAGGTATTGGGCCAATCTTCCGTACTAGATTCTTAGTTGGATAAAATATGTATTGATGTTTTAGCAAGGGTACATAAAAAGAAGCTCTCAAAATCTGGAACAAGAATTGAAAAAGTATCTGTGTATTCGTATATAGTTTGTTGCTTAGCTAATCCTAATGAAAAATCAAAAAACTACACTACTCGCACTCGGTATCGCAATCGCAGTATCAATTGCAATAGCTCCTTTGATGATAATTGGCGCCTCAGCGTCGATAACACCAGGGAGTCCTCCTAGTTGCAGCAACGGTGGCGATAAACTCCCACCAGGTCAACAGGAACAATGCACGAACGATGGTGGCCTGACTCAAGATCCAGGCACCTGCGCATCAAATCCAAATACAAAGTGTCCTCCTGGGCAGAATAAATAATCCCAATCTTTCCTTTTTTTTCTAACTTTCATTGTCCAGAGTCTAGTTGACATATATTTCGTTATATTTGCTCTGTTCTATTCGATGTTCTTCACAGTTGAAATCCTGAGCCAGGATCGACGTATTCCACATCCACAATATCAGATATCTCAGATTCTCGTTTGACTTCAGAAGTTGCATATTTCCGTCCACATCGAGAGCAT
>DASWDL010000013.1:0-5784 GCA_036395315.1 Nitrososphaeraceae archaeon | reverse complement strand
TATGGATTTACCTTTCGCCTCGCAATTACTTTCAAAACTTCTATAAATCATCGAAGCAGTTTCAACTAGTGATTTGGGCAAGCAGAGAGTGGAGCTCGTTTCATTAATTTTTGAAAGCACATTTGATAATCTTCTGTCTTTAGGGGAATTTACCCTAATCCTAGTATGCCACTTGCGTGCTTTATTCATTTGTTCCACAACTTGGTAATCAATCGATTTTCCACTGTAATCCTTTGATGCTGCGCTTATCTCTGTTCGTAACCCAAAATCATGCAGCGAGAAACTGGTTGACCCACTGGCACGGACATTCTTAGTTCTTTCCTCGAAATCGGTCGAATGATTCTCAGGGCCGTAATCATCAGCTTCGTCTATAACAACATAGCCGCAGGTTCTACAGATATATTCACCTTTATTGTAGTCATGTACTATGCTAGAGTGGCATTCAGGACAGTACGGGCAATATTGTAGTGATGTCATTTTCGCTTCCCTTTGTATAGCTTTCTGCCAGAAGCGGTGCTTGATTTAGTTCGCAGTTGCTGATGCTTTTTGTTAGATATTGACTCAGATTCAAAAACTTTCATCCCGCTTACTGCTTTGGTTACGTTATTTTCTGGTAAAACTGAGGCAAACGGTGACTTGACGGATCCGATTAGTTCAATTATTTTTCCTATTTTAGTACCATTGCTGTCAACTACTGATTGTCCTATCTTTGAGAAACTGCAAGACGGATTAAGTCTAACGATAAGTCTTCCACTCCTTGCAAAATGTAAAACTTCTCCTAATTCCGTAAACATCATTATCACGATCCCTAAATACTTGTTATCATTTTATTCTGTCAATTAATATTAGTCATGTGATAAAACTAATCCGAATGGATCGAAAACCCCCAACTCCAATGCGACACCTGTCTGAAATTACTTCCTGCTCGAATTCCTCATTTCCTGCAGTGTCTTCCCTACTCTGTGAACTATGTTTGATTTTTTTTCAGTCTTTGAGAGCATTATGTATCCTGACCTAATATATGGTCTTCTCGGATATCTTGCCTCGGAATTTATGCTATCTTCATCAAATTTCAGGCCCAATCGTCTACACGCCTTTTCTAATTCATCCATTGTTGGGTCATAAATGGCCACTTTTTTTATAATCTTGCGACCTTTTCTTTTAGATATACTTCTGTTAAAATAATCTAGCCACAAAATGATATGATCATAATCTTTCATCCTTCAAATAGTGAACAAGTATGATAAATAAATTCGATCTAATGTGTCCTCAAAAATGGATATTTTGCTTCCCGATTTCTGCCGTTCAGCGTTTCATCAATATTGCATTTATTATTCCATCTTGGGCAGGTCTTGAAATTACTCTCGCTTGACCTAACTCTGTATCTATTATTGCACCCTTGGTGAGCACACCTCTTCTTTCCAAATCCTTATTAGCTGGATTCTTAGATACCTTCAAAATCTTCGATCGAATTGTTTTCTTTTCAATAGGATCGGAAATATTTGCAAATTCTACGCTCTTGTACGCTACCTTTCTGTTGCCCCCTCTCACGCGTCGTTGGATAATGACTGACTTATCTAGAACAGGTTCATTAGGATATCTATCCATTTCGTATTTTCGTCTTGACCTAGAAGATTTTTTTTTGCCTCCAGTAAGTTTTCGTTTAGAGAGGTTCTCGACGGATTTTCTCATTCAGCTAAATGTGCACAAAACACTATTAAGAGGTTTCTATCAGAGAAAAATTATATTGTCATGCTCCCTTTTCTACGAGACTAGATTTCAAAGAAATTAAATCACTAATTCCAAAGTATTCCTGGAATTTTCTTGTAGTACGATAAATTTTTAGTCTCCCGAGATTTTCTGATTCAATGAATGAGTGAGCCTTCAGATCCTTGACATGGGAATAAGCTTGGCTACCACGTATTTGAACCAACCTCTTCGAGGTAATGGGCTGTTCGTATGCAATGTATGATAGAGTTTTCAGTGAAGCAACCGATATAATAGGTTGTTGTGCAAAACGCCTTACTAAGGGAGTATAGGATGGCTTGACCTGAAATGCGAAAGATTCCTTTTGCAATTCGCTGATCTCTAATGCTTTAAACGTGTTCCTCGTTTTCTGTACCAATTCCTTCACAATCCTCAAAGTATCATCCTTCGAGTTGGAGCCAGATGCCTTCACTAATTCTTCAAGAGACAAAGGTCTTCCCGAGGAATACAATGCGACCTCTAGCCGTGCAATGATTTCTTCTTGAGGATATTTACCTCCCAATAGAATTCAGTTTGTAGACCCGTAATTTAACATTAATCTGGCTGACTTGGGTAACTAATCATAAAATTCCCATCATCCACTTGATTGATTAAGATCTTACCTTTCAGAGCTAAATAGAGCACAGCTATGAAACATCGGACTATTTCGATTTTGTCCATTTTTTCAGTTAATTTTCGAAAAAGTACAAACTTGTCAGCGCTAACAATATCGAAAATCATCTCTTCATAGGACTGAACAATCTGTTCAAATTTAACAAGATATTCATTGAAGTCAAAATTTTGTACCGCCTCAAGATTCAATTGTTTGGTTGTTTTTCTGGGATTTGCGAGACCCATTATCATGTTCTCTAGTACGTTTAAAAGTTCTTCCAATGTTACTGGGTAAGTAGATTCGAGCCTGTATGGAATTTCAATTGACTTGAGATGTGGAACCGGTTTGTCACTTTCGGCCGATTCTATGCCGCGCCTCATTGTGGCAATTTTCTCTAATCTAAAAATGCTCTCGACCTTAAGCCGATGTATTAACGAGGACGATAATGCTGCGATACCACATACCCTAAGATCTTTCCTTCCACTATCGGAAAGTAACTTCAATAACATTTCTAAAAGAGACTTTACATTAATATCCCATACATCTTTCTTTGATAAAATGGATGGATTAAATAGGAGATCAAGCGGTGGTTTGGAGATCGTATGCTTTGTCTGTTCAGTATTATTACTCATTATTAGCATCCATGATCTAAAATAAGCTTCTTAGTAGTATTAATTGTGTTCCTTTCGTAAAAAGTTAGTTTTAGAGTGTATTTGTTAGACAATAACAAAAACATTCAAAAGTCTCCCTTTGGCTAAAAACATGATCGGGGATGGTCATGGCTTCAAAGAAGGAATTGCGCGAAAAAGAAAATTTGGAACGACTAGCAAATGCAACTGCCACATTGGATGCTATAGCCAGAAATAATAATATTCAACGTAACATACGAAATATGATAAGAGAAGTTATGAGTGGGATTAAAGATGAGAAGAATGGATCTGTTTCTGTCCGTGCTGCAAATGCAATTAGTATGCTAGATAATGTAACTCAAAACCCTCAAATGCAGTCTCATATCAGAACTATGGTATGGCAGGTAGTCTCCACCTTAGAGAGCATCAGGGAATAATTTATTATTTATTCTCTACATTCTTAACAGGTTTTAGCGGAGGAGGAAGTTTTTCCAATTTGTGTGTGGGGTTAGCCAAGTAATGTCGAGAAGCGCCTTCCCCACTTAACACAATGTTACAATTGACACACCTATATCTGATTGCCAACTCCTAATATAGTAAATTGAACTATCTAAAAAGTATACGTATATGCAATTTTACTTTAGCCTGACGATTTCGCGGCTGTCAGGCACCGTGGACTTGATCCTTAATCTTGAATAAACAGTACTTGCGACGTTTTCGGATTTTGACTTCTCACCGTGATTGACAAGGACTCTTTTAGGTCGGACTCTCGATACAAAGTTAAGAATTTGATTGAAATCGCTGTGGCCGCTGAACCCATCAATTTTTTGAGTTGAGCATCTTACAGGTATAACTTTTAGCTTACCCTTCTCATCAAGCATACTGGCTTCAGAAATCCTGCCGTCTATAACCCGACGTCCTAATGTCCCATTAATCTGGTATGATACGAATACGATCTTATTGAGTTGATTTGGTGCAATCTCCTTGAAGTACTCAACAGATGGACCCCCTTCTAGCATTCCTGATGTTGCCATTATAACTGAAGGATTTTCATCGTTTAGAACCTCATCTCTGCGCCCGTACCCATTGACAACTGTGAAATATTCGGATTGGAAAGGATTTACACCTTGCGAGACAGATTTTCTTACATCGTATCCCAAATAATGAGCATATGACATATGTATAGCACTAGCTTCAGAAATCATGCCCTCGATGAATATTGGTGCCTCTATTAAACGACCTTCTCTCATTTCCTTATCTATTACCAGCATAATTTCCTGAGCACGTCCGACTGCCGGAACTGGGATTAGTACCTTTCCTCCGGCTAGGAGAGTCTGGTTGATGCTTTCAGTGAACGTCTTATAGACTGTACCTTGGTCAGGCATTATGTCAGTACTGTTACCGTATGTGCTTTCGGTAATGAGAGTCTCCACCCTAGGATAAATCGAAACTGCGCTATCGAGTAACTGAGTTCTGGCGTATTTATAGTCACCTGAATATAATATGTTGTGTACTCCTGAAATGTTAAGGTGAACAGTTGCGCTGCCCATTATATGACCCGCATTATTAAGAGTAATCGTTACATCAGGAGAAATATCCGTTGGCTTTCCGTAAGGCAACGTGATACAGTGCTTTATGACTTCATTAACATCCCTTGATTCGTATGGAAGGTATGTACCATTATTCTTGGCTATTTTTACAGAGTCGTGCTGAAGAAGTGCCATAAGGGGAAGCGTTGGTTCTGTGCAATAAACCGGTCCCTTGTATCCGTACTTAAGTAGTGTAGGCAAAAATCCTTGGTGATCAATGTGGGCGTGACTGATTACAACAGCATCAATTTCGTCCAAATCAAAGTTGAACCAATCTATGCGAGGATATGCAGATAAACCAGAATTCTCTCCGGGATTTATGCCACAATCAAGGATAATTTTGCTTTCGGGTGTTATGACGATAAAGCAAGACCTTCCAACTTGTTTGACGCCACCCAAACAGAAAAGTGATATCTCTTCTTTACTTCTTGACCTTGATCTCGACCTCGGTTGATCGTTAGATGCATCCATTTCACCATAATTTGAATAATCCTCCCTTTCATTCCCGACAACTAACGGATGTCGAAAAATTCTCTTCCCCAATGATTGTAGGAATAAGGTCCTCTCCTTAGCTGAGCTCTTTAGATTAGAATGAATGATATTGATTATACTAGAAGGAATATGAGGGGATCTCAAGATGTGTGCAATCCACCCAGTTTTTTCCGCGATAGCTATGATAATGTCTGGCGTAATGAGCTCCGGACGGTTAACCTCTAAAACGACCTCCCCGGTTGCGTCATCGCAGAAAACAGCTGAAATGGTTAAGTTACTAGGAAGTACTTTCAAAATTGCAGCACGTGTCTGTTCTTCTGATAGTCTTATCGATGGATCTGTCCTAATAATAAATCTCTTTTTTAATGACCTCGATAAAGAGGATAAATAGTAAGTCAACTCCGTTAAAGAAAATTTGGGGTTCAAAGTATAGAGAGAAATGTTTGGCCCTTCAAATTTTGCGCTAGCAATTCGTGCTTCAGGTGGAATCGAGGGAAAAATCATTGAGGCAAGCATGTCATCT
Organism: Nitrososphaeraceae archaeon; assembly: GCA_036395315.1. Classification (GTDB taxonomy): domain Archaea; phylum Thermoproteota; class Nitrososphaeria; order Nitrososphaerales; family Nitrososphaeraceae; genus TA-21. Next base: position 192 of record DASWDL010000013.1, on the reverse strand, counting down.
TGGCCTAGTTTCTCTCTTTTTTCAATATTATTTTGCCGATAGATTTTCTTGTTTTTTGAAGTACTCGGGATTTTGGTCGTATTTTGTAGCGAAATGCTTTCATTTCCATCAATATTCTCATTCAGAATTTCGTTGTTCACATTTGTCAACTTCTATTATAGACACGCGGGAACTATGCACCCGTCGCCCTTA
>DASWDL010000012.1:0-2679 GCA_036395315.1 Nitrososphaeraceae archaeon | reverse complement strand
ACTGGAAGTGCGACATTGAAGGCCATGCTACACAGTTTTTTCTAGTTTAACATACAGATTGCAATCGAAATCTTACAAAATGTAGCAATCGGGTTTGGTTTTCAAATTTACAATTTGGATTGCTTTTTATATGAATGAATCCAAAAAAATCGCAATGAAACAAAACCAGATTCTCTCAACACTCATTATTCTAGGCTTCATTGTTTTGTCGTACGCCACAGCCAACGTCAATATCGTTAATGCTCAAAACATGAGCAGTAACATGACGAGAACTAATATGACCAGTCCGGGTAACATGACTAACGCAGGTAACGTGACTAATACCACAATAGCTGGGAATTTGAATGGCCCAGGTAGCGTTGGCAATACTTCATCCCCCATGAACACTGGTAGTTGGTAAGAAAAGGCTTTAATTTATCAAGATTTTTTGTCTGCGGCTTTAGATGGTTAAGAAAGCTATTTTATCCTACCTTAAATAAATTCCGGAATACCAAAAATATACAAAGCTTGACTTATCTTTTTGATGAGATGTATGAGACCTCCATGATTCAGAACCATTAGAAATATTCCTGTAGGTGGATAATCAACGGTAATATCTAGTTGACTGTTTCCACGCACTGAATCACTACCTACTCAAGGCACAAAGATTGGGGTAGCCCTTACCAGCTAAATTTGATCGGCTATTCAACAAAGATTCTTCTCAGGTAGATTCATAATGTACCTAAATATCAAAGTTAGTGTACATTAGTAAATAGCATAGTGTGAATATGTTTGGCGCATGTAAAAATTGACTTCATTATAGACGGTCTTTTGATCCTGAGCTTTGCTACATTATTATTTGTGTCATTAGAACGTAGTCCTGTCCAAAACGTACGCGGTGACGGCTTTGCTTCAGAAACCCTCCCCCCATTTTATATAAATGGAGAGAAATTACTCCTCTTTGCCAAGGTAAGTCCAAACATTATCAACGTAGGCAGTACACAGAATCGATACTTAGATGTCAGAATTGTGGATTATGTTACTGAAGAATTAGTTCAAAATGCCTCTTACCAAATTATGATATACAAAGATGACAAGATCATTTTTGGAGGCAAATTTCATTCTCAGCCAGGCCTGTTGAAAATAAAAATGGAACCGGAAGCTAAGAACGTTAAATTGACTAATATGACTTCTCTTTCGGTTGGAACTTGGAACACGACGACAGGGAATATTACAATTCACGAACCCATATTCCTTACTCCAGGATTGTATCATCTTTCAATTAAGATAATGGGTCTGGGGAAAAATATGGCTGGGAACATAAGGACGTCAAGCGGTCAAGTTTTTGATTCATGGTTAAGTGTAGCTGATGTAAAAAACACTATTATACCAAAAGGAGGAACGAACTATAATACTACTATTATATCATACTATGATCGTATAAGCGGCGTTACTTTTGAACCTTCCTCAAGGACTATCGCATGGTCGATGCCATTTGATTGGAACATGTCAAGAAATAAACACCAGAATATTCTGGTTCATGAAGAAGTTAAAGTTCCCAGATCTCTATTTAATGGATCCCCTTTGCAATATGGAGCATTTGTCAATGGCGTAGCCCTATCAGGGAGATCTCTTGCAATTGATCCTTTTTCTTCTCAGAATAATACGATTGTCCACCTATTTTTTAACAAACAAGAAATTACGAAATTCCTCAATCAAGGCAATATAGATATTAGTAACAAGAGAATGTCGTTTAACTTGACGTTTTTACAGTTGCCTATATTACAGAGCTCTTCTGAACTTGAAACTGAGAATGGAGAAGTGTCTATTTCCCTAGGCAGGATCCCTGAACAATTGGCGGCAAATTCCAAGTCGATTTTATTACTTAGTTTCAAAGATCCGGTGACAGGAGTTCCAATCAACGCAGATGTGACATATGGAGTGAATATACTTGACCCAAATGGTAAGTCTACATTTAATGAAACAACCAAGACGGCGATTTACAATACTACGAGCAGAATTGATGTCAGTTTTCCCAATAGAGGAATTTACCAAATATGGATTCAGATAGAGGGCCTAGCACCCTTGGATTCAGATGCGTTCGACACCAGTCGCAATGGTATAGCAAGGGGATACTTGCTAGTAGAATAGCTACGCAATATTGAGTCTAATTTTTAATAAACTTCATCACTGTCAGTTGAAATCGTCCGCCTAATTCCCGTATAGTTGCAATTGAATATTTTAAAAATAAAGTCAGCGTGTACCTATATAGCAACTGTCAAATGATTTCTAAAATTAACAATAGCGAGGCTGTCTGGTTGTCTTATCAATTTGTAACTTCGTGAATTACGTTTCGGATTAAACCCAACCTGAAAAGGTCGATTTTTAATAGATTAAAGGAGCATTGCCTAACAAGATATTTCCAGGTCAAAATCAAAATACTAATTGATCTTCTCCTATGGGATAAAAAAGCAAATAAATAGATCTGAGAAAATCAGACCTTTATCTTGATTAGGTCTCCTCCTACCTTGACCTCATAGGTCTCTTGGTCATATGTTCTTATATAAGCCATCTCATGACCGACGAACTCCATATATTTTTGCCACTTTGGGGTTAAGGGCTCGATGCCCATAGGAATTTCAAGCACAGGTTCTGCCATTTTCCTTCCAGACACCACATCATACTTTGCTGCGTGGAATG
>DASWDL010000011.1:0-2617 GCA_036395315.1 Nitrososphaeraceae archaeon | reverse complement strand
TCAACCAGCGAGGGCCTATTACAAACCTATGACACCAACACAGGCAATTTTTTATGATGGTAATAAGTTTCCTGCTCTAAAAGGCAAGTTCCTCATTGCCTCTTATAGCGAGAATAGCATCTATGCAATTACGTTCAACAGCAATGGAAGTTTAACTGAAGAGCTTGCTATCCGTTTACCCGAAGTAAGAGGTCACTTGATAGCAATAGCCGGAGCGCCTAATGGAGATATCTATTTGGCCGGCGAAAACATATACAAATTGGCATCGCTCGATAACACCAGAAATATTCTGACATACTTCATTGATTTGGTTAACAAGAATAACCTTCAGATAAACGATTTATCGGTTAACGTGACTAGCAAAGTACTATCAATAGATTTTATCAATAGTAATAACGAGATGTCGGCATCTCCAGGTTTACCATCATCGCCATCTTTACAAGTAAAGGTTCCAAAAGCTCTTCTTGGTGGAATATATGATGTAACCACTGGGAAATATAACGAGAGCCTAAGTCCTTCAGACAAATCCATAGTAAATTTCAAGCTAAAAGAAAGCAGAAAAGTCACCAATGTTGGTGATACTATAATTGACATTAATTTAAAAAATAATTTTCCTGGCAGCGATAAAATTTTGATAAAAGGCCAAAGTTCAACGATTAACCAATCACCAAGCAAGAGTATAGCAATTTACAGATAGATGGATGGAATGATAACCCCGCCACGGCCGTACAAGCAAAAATGGAGACTTCAGCGGTACCGGAAAAGCTTTCGATCCCAACTAAAACGGGTAACTCGAAGACTTAGTATTATGCAAAAATAGCCAAGATTTGAAATTTAGTATACTTTTAAATCTACTCTAGGTATAGTTAAAAGGTTTGTTAATACCACATTGCCATAATCTTCTAACACCACCCTATAGATATGTTAGATCAGTCCCCTAAACATAACCAGAATTATGAATTACGCTACCTCCAAATAGGCATTAGAAAGTACAGATACGCCCCTCGCTAGGTCCACTACATTGTCAACACCTAAAGGATATTCTTATCGTGTTCCCAGTACACCTTTGTCATCTATCTTTTTCACTCGAGTCAAAAGACTTGAACTCATTAGCGAAATCTGTAAAAGAGAGCAATATAAAATTCTAGTTCATGACTTGCCACACAACTAAAATGTCCTTTGAAAAAGAAGATCTGATAAAACTCGTAATTATTTCGGGAGCACTTTTAGCTTTTTACTTATTTTCCGGATTTAAAATCCAAGCGGCCTTGGGATCGTCGAATCTATGCTACAGTCCATGTCCTGCTCTCACGCCCGTGGCAATATACAAAAAATATAACCCAGGATCTTTCGAGTACCATTACTACCCTTCAATTGGTCTTAACATCTCTGTTCCTTCAGATTGGAATCTATCTCAGATCGCTCAATCGATTAACGAAATTTCGACATTCCGATCCCCCATGCAGAGTCAATCTGACATCTTCCAGGAGAATCTCATGATAAAGGCAGGAAGATATATCAATAACTTGAGTCAGGCTGAATTTGTGTCTGTAACATTAAAGGACCTAGAAGTACTAGACCATTTTCAATTGATGGACCGTATTGATAACGCCACCATTGATGGTATTCATGCAAATAAAATTGCTTATTCTTATATTCAGAACAGAAATTATTACACGGCACAGCAAGTTGTAATGATTGTAGGCCCGTCGTACCTAACCTTCACTTATAACTCACAGCTAGGTAAATATGCAGAATACCTTCCCACGATTGAAAAGATTCTATCGTCCATTAAAATAAATAAAGTATTATTGGGCCAAGTAACACATAATTCAGCTTCTCTGTCGTTTAAAGATAATATAAACGGAATTTCCGTGAATTACCCCTCCAATTGGACTACAGCAAGTGACCACTATCTATCTTCAATATTTGCAATTTATGCACCTCTTAATGGTTCTGCTGATTATTATTATGATAACATCAGAATAAATATAGAGAATCTCAGCCAGCCTAATATAATGAACCTTACTGCCAAGGAATATCTGACTGTGCTCCAGGATTACTTCAAGAGCTCACTAAAGAATTTCAAGCTTTTGCAAGGACAAAACTTAACAATTTCGGGGAACCCAAGTTACAGCATTATCTACAGTTTCACAGGCACCGATAAGATCGAATATGAACTGCAGAGACTGGCTTCAATTAAAGATAACAAAATTTACACGATAATTTACGACAGCGTAGAAAGCTCATTTGATGATTATGTTCCTGTTCTGAAGTATTTGCTATCTTCTTTTAAATTCATTAGCTAGTTACATAATAAGGGCTGCGGTATTTTTTCTTATATCACTCAGCGGTACCTCTAAAAGCCTTGCTACTACTTCGGATAAAATCCTGGATCATTCTAAATTACGATTTCTAATTTTACACATGTCTTCCATTAAATGATTCTACTCTCTATTTGGATGGCTGATCCTGATATGATCATCTAACTGCGTAATACTATCAAAACCCATACCACACTTATCACAATGATAACGAGCCACTGAACCCATTTACCTGTTAAATATTGCCTGTTCTTAAAAAAACTTAACCTAACTTAGAATGCTGTATTGTTTTT
>DASWDL010000010.1:0-2955 GCA_036395315.1 Nitrososphaeraceae archaeon | reverse complement strand
GGGGTAACTCATATTTCTCGCATTGCTTGTGAGCTGGTCGAATTTAGGAATATATAAATCGGTCTTGGAAATTAAAGTGGCGTTATTGATCTCGTTCCTAGTCCATTTTCCAATTTCTTCTTGGTACATCTTGGTTAGCGTTTGAGATTTATTCACAATGTTGTTCAAGGAGAGTCGAAAATTTTGGGCATCAGTTTCTGAGAAAACATTTGTTCCCCTCTGGAGTATCAATACTCCTATGCATGTAATGACAATCATAACACTAAATAGAATTGGATATATTCCGAACTTGCATTTCACATCATACCTCTGACCATGTCCCATTTGTGCCTTTTGTCTTGTCCTACCATGGTACAGGCGGCGTCTTTAATTCAAAAGCCATGCCATGGGCCGATCAGGCATATTCATGTAATATAGTGACAGAGCTTAGATACAGAATTAGGATCCCGGATAGATTCCTGTCTATTTTATACATTTCTTAGAGAATAATTTTATACTAGATTGTATTAACACTCGGGGATGTTAACTCAGATGAGATGTGATGTTTGCGGTATGAAGACTTATCAACTTCGGTATTGGTTCGAACAGATGATGTGCAATAACTGCTATAGAGTTGCACGATCTAACCCTCAAACTATATTGGTAAATAACTTGTCTGATTAGTATCTGGCTACCTCTTCTTGTTAATTTAATAAACGAATGTGCAACCAGTGAGAGTGAGTGCACCGTGAGCTCTTTCTCACTTCTCTTCTCCTGAACTTACTCTGTGATTTATTGTCAAACTCGCTGACCGGATTAATTATTCTTTAGTAGTACGCTTTGGGACCTACGTTAAGCTAGTCATTATGTCATGATGGGTAATTTTGGACGTCGAGATATCGTTATTTCCTATTCTTGAGCATGAACTTGTCTAGCATAGATTTGCGCTACTTTATCAAGGTTATCTATCTGTTTTTCTCCTTTATCTCTGCGAATAGCCTTAATTCTGGGAAATCTCAATGCAAACCCGCTTTCATGCCTCGTACTTTTTTGGATACTATCAAAAGATACCTCCAAAACAATTTTTGGTTTTACCCATACTGTGTACCCGTCACTGTTTAAGGCAATAGATTTTAATTCAGACGTCAAGTCTTGGATTTCATTGTCGCTGAGACCTGAATAAGCTTTACCAATGGTTAAGAGCTTACTTTCGTCTGGACCTTTAATGGCAAAGGTATAATCGGAAAGCATTCCAGCCCTATTACCATGACCGTATTCCGCTATAACAATGACGACATCCAGTGTATCAAGCTCTGTCTTGAGCTTGACCCATTTCCTGCCTCTTTTTCCTATTTTGTATTCCGATTCCGGATCCTTGAGAACTAGACCTTCATATCCCAAAGCCTTACTTTCAGTAAATAGCTGCAATATCTTTTCTTCATTCTTAACCAATTTCCAATTTGCGAACGCGAATGGGTCTTGGATTCGTAAGGTACTCAGAATTTTCTTTCTATCGATAAGGGGCAAGGTGGTGCAATCCTTATCAATATACAGAGTGTCAAATATGGTAAATATTACAGGGATCGAACCCAAATTTTCAATAGATAGGTTTTTGGAATGTAGTCGTTTCTGAAGGTATTGGAATGGCAACACCTTTTCATTTTTATAAGCTAAAATCTCTCCGTCAAAAATCGCCTCGATAACCCCTACATTATTGAGCGATTTTGACTGAGCCAGTTCAGGGAAATATAGAGTAATATCGTTCAGGTTTCTCGAAAATATCTTTATTTTGTTACCACTAAGATGAACTTGTGCCCTTATTCCGTCATATTTGTATTCTGCAATCAAATCTTTACCAAAATATCCGGCTATTTCTTTTGCACTGTACAGCACGTCTGCCAACATAAAACTTACTGGAACCAAAGGTTGCATTTTTGCAGTAGTTAGCAATTTTTTCTTGGCCAGAAGCGAAATCTGTGGAAGGTTACCGGTCATAAGTGCCGCATTCTGTATCGAATCGAGATTGGAACCAAATGCAAATGCTATGGAAGCTAACAAGAAGCCTTCTGATAGGCCTATACGGAGCTCGCCTGTCAAAATTTTGCTTAGAAATTTTCCCTCTAGTGGAGAACACCTCAGAAAAAGACCGCTCAGACTTTTCTGTCTGTAAGCTTGAGACGATTTTCCTGCCATCATGGCGACTTTTGTAAGGGAATTGTAAACTTCGGTCAAAGTGAGAGGGGGATATTCTATGAGCGAGGTCACAGATTTATGAGACAATGCGTACTCTGCCAAAGATCCTAAGTCTCCATGCTGCAGGTAAATCCGATTAATTACTTCTTTTTCGAGGGCAATTTCTAAAAGAACACTTGTTATCGTGCTATAGGAAGTATTGACTAATAGCTGCGATTCTGGAGGAAATATTCTACCGGAGAAGAGATGTACTGCGATCTTCAAGGAAACGTCAGGAAGTCCTGCTAGATATTTTGCCAAGGTTCCAATTTTTTCTTTTTTGCTTCTCGTAAGGGAAATTATTTCACAATTTTCGGCAAATGTCCTAAACTCTTCTGCCAAATTTTCACCCTCTCTGCTTTCTTGTTTAATGCCAGAAGCCGCCAAGTAAATACGTAACTTGAGTGAATATAGATATCGAAGACTAGGATTGAGTGGAATCTTTGCTAGTCAATAGTCAGCTTTGCTTTGAATGTTCCCACGCATAGCCTCTTCCTAATCGGATACACTCGGTACTTGACCAATTCAGTACTATTGGAATCTGTTCTGGTTCTGCAGCAATTAAGATAAATTACTAGCGAAATATTCTAGTCAACTTTGATTACTTCGATTCTGATTTTCAAGGATCTTCTCTATTGATTTATCCTTTCCCACTATAGACCTTATTATCCGTTCTCTCTCTTCCAAGTCCATTTCTTTTGCATCTCGTATTGAATCGATTGCTTTCAGTTTCCAGTAAATTCT
>DASWDL010000009.1:0-9421 GCA_036395315.1 Nitrososphaeraceae archaeon | reverse complement strand
TCATCTTTGTTACACTTGGCGAACTAACATTAAGATAATCAGAAATATCGATAGTTGTAGCATACCCTTTATGTTCTATCAGTTCATAAATAACTTCAAGATAATCCTCCATTCTATCAGTTCTGGCATCTCCTTTCCTTACGCTATTTGCCTCTCGAATAGATTTGAGTCTATTGCCATCTTTATCCCCACGAGTAACACTATTTAGCCTATTTATCATGTTGAGTCTTCCCTAGAACTCATGTAGGATTTGTTAGGCATTCTATAGGAAGTCATTAAATTAAGAGTCCTGTTATGTACATAGTCAGCATCCCCACTGCGAACCCTGCTATGAGTGATACGTTGCCGCCTATTTCCTTATTTCTATTAGTGTGATACATCCACGATCCAAGTTGGTAAACTACCTGAAATATAGCTCCGGCTCCTACCGATAGAAATACTATTGTGAGTATAGACGAGTACAAAAATCCTCCTATCCACGCACCTATGATAGTCGGTGCACCAGCAATAATACCCATAACGAGCAATTTCCGTAAAGCAATTTTTCCACTCCTTGCTATAGGCGAAACAATTGCCAACCCTTCTGTTGTATTATGTAGCGTAAATCCTAAAATTAGAAACGAACTTAAGGCTAGTTCGCCAAGTAAAGTTGCGGCGCCTATTGCTAAACCTTCACCAAAATTGTGCAGGCCGATTCCCAATGCGATCATCATAGATATAGCAACAGGTTTTATCAGAAATTCTTGTTGATATGAGACACGGGGCGAGGAAATAGTAGTCGACGAAGGGGAAAAATCTTCACTCTTCTCTTCGTTTTCGGATTCGAGGCGTTCCATGTATTTTTTATTGGTTTTGATCGTCGACCCTGATGATTTTGAGGCACGCCGGACCAAAGTCTGTGAAATATACAGTAGTGTTAATAATGAAACAAAAGCCACTATGATAATTAAAATCTGAGCATTAAAGATTGGGGCAATGCTATCCGCTGCTATCTTATTGCTCTCTAACAGGGCGTCAATCCCAAGAAAAACTAACAATCCTACCGTTATACTTAGGAAAAAGTTGTACATACTGAGACTTAATCTTCTAATGAATGGATACCACAAAAGACCCATCATAACGGGGATAATCCCTACATATGTACCGATTAGTGCGAATGTTGACGCCTGTTCAAATGTAGGATGTGGGGCGGGAGCTGCAGCCTTTACTAATTTACTGAATCTTGCGCCATCATCCAATGTTATCCCTACTCCGTATGGTTCGCCAGGGTTCCAATTAAAGGGAATCAAGACTCTTGCAACTCCAAGTCTGGGCAGTGTCTTGCTAGGCTCTATTGCAGCAGGATGTATTCTATCATTTACATCTGCTTGTGCTATTGTGACTTCTGAAGGCCCGGTGTTCCTAATGGAGGCTATTATTTGACTATCTCCAAATTCTACCTTTTCAATACTAATTTCAGGTAATGATTTAATAGAAGTTTGTATCAATAGTCCAGATGAGTTTAATAAGAAAAGGAGCATCACCCCGACTACGATAAAAGGCAGAACTCCAAGCACCAAAGTCTTCTTAGTTATTTTAGTGTTATTAGCTACAGTACCCTCTTTGCTTTCTTCTCTTTCCATTATTTCAGATCACCTGGAGTAACATAATTAGCAATATTTGTCGTTGTTGTGAGATTTGAAGTCTTATTTGCAGGATAGGAGAGTACATCCTTTACCAGAAACGTTCCCATCCATCCTTTTTCTGCGAACTCAGTTTTGTGGGCGTGAAACATGTACAACCCTGGAAATTTATAACTAAATTCTAGGATACCTCGTTCTCCTTGATTCAAAGTGACAATATCTGTATAATCATCAGGAACCAATTTAGTTCCTGTTTTATAGAAATTAAACATATTTGCATGCAGATGGAAATTATTAATTGGGTCAAACTCCAGCATATTGACCAAATATATTCTTATCAATCTCTTCTTATCAATTTGGATCGGATGATGCATGTAATAATATGGTATCCCATTCACGGTGTAAAAGTTGTTCTCAGTATCAAAATCTGTATCGTAGCCATTCATAACCATAACCATTTCATCGGCGGCTGTACGAGGCTTTTTAGGATCAACTATGTATACGCCATATAGTCCATGTCCTATGTGTTCTTCTAGAGGCTGCATGTGACAGTGATACGGAAATACCCCGAACGGTTCGGCAGTAAATTCGTAAATAAATCTGCCACCTGGGGCTATACCTTCGAATACACCATCCATATTTGAGGAGTGTATACCGTGAAAATGAATTGAATGGAACTTTGAACCATTGTTTATGAAAATAACTCTAACCACGTCTCCTTCAGTAGCTCTTAAAGTGGGGCCAGGTATAGTTCCATTGAACGTCCATACATTATAGAATATTCCCGGAGAGATTTCTTTGACTTTCTGATCTGATGCAATTAAAGTGAATTCTCTAACTGTAGTTCCATTTGGTAGTTTCGAGAGTCTACCATAGTTGAATTCCCGCAGATATTTCATGGGGTCGACAACAGCAGATTTCGGATCTACGCTAGAAGATGTTGGATCTAAGACATTAGCTCTTGTTTGAATTACGGGATAACCTGGTGTATGGCCGCCTACATAATCTTGCTTTGGAATAATTTGAGCACTAAGAGAATTTTTGTTATAAGTTGTCACAGAAAGAAAAGTGACCGCCAATAACGATATTGCAATTCCCAGGAGTGCAATAATCTTTGATCTAGCCATGTAATTAATTAACGTTATATAAATTAATTTGATTCATTAATAAATGTTGCCACAGGTTAACATTTAATAATTGAATACATCCCAATCCGTTTAGCCCCAAACTTCTATTTTCCACTTAACTCAAATCTGCACTATTAGTCCAACTGGTGGATCGATAAATCTTGGGATTCAAGCTAAACATGTATCAACGCGGGGGGAAGTGCTTAATTTTTATTGTCTAGTTCCCACTTTTAGAAGTTAATTCATCATCGGTCTGTATAATCCAATCGACCAGGTGGGCGTTTAATTTATGACGTTTTCTTAGGTGTTTTTTCCTATTCGTTACGTCTACATTTTGATTACAAGTATTGCATATCATTAAGGTCTTTTCTTTGAAGTAGCTAGGACAATCACCTACTTAAACAAGATACCATAATTATGATATAATTGCGCAAATTAAATATAATTTATTCATTATTCGTATCATTATGTTTAATTAATATGAACGATCTATTTACATTATGTTTATTAACCGAACCTAATTCGAGTCCTTGAGTTGATGGAAACCTTAAGGTAAAGAGAGTTAGTTACGCTATGACTTTTGTAAGAAATACCCCCCAACGGTGAACAAATAGAACAGTAATCGGTTTACCCATATGCATGCCGTAAGACGCGACAGTTAAAAGACTTGGAGCAAGTAGTGAATGATTTAGGGTAAAGTAGGACTTTGAAGTTAAAGGAAATAGGAAACATAATCAGATAAAATCATAGTTTGTGCTAACCAGTGGTACGTCGTTATTTTTGAAAAAAATTGTATGACAATCTTTGGAATTAGTAGCCAACCTAAGGATTCTTTTTATCAATCAACCTTCCATTAGTCCTAAATACTTTCCTATAATCGCGAACTCAAGCATTTCGATCCCTCTTTGAATCTCCTTTGCCAAGACTCCAAGATGTAAAAGGTTAGCTGCTCCAGTCACGTTACATCTTAGAATCCCACTGGCAGTAACGTCATTTTAGTCATGATATCCGATTTCTCGCAATACAATTTGAGGCGAAGAAAGTTGTTTGAATTTTCTTCACCCCGATTTAAGAAGGTGCTTAAAAGTAACTGGTAGAAATAAGATGAATAATACGTTCCAACGTAACTTTTTATCTCCCAAAGATAGACTCTAAAAGTATAATATTGCTAAAGCGGAGACAAATTATCGGAATACTTGGGTGTATCTGTGCTATTCTTGGAGGTATGGCTTGGTTTTTTCATCAGTTCGTTCCTGGTTTAGCTCTATGGGGGATAGCAGGGTTAATTCTACTCAAACTAAAGAAAAAGAATAGAGCTTGAATCAATTAATAATATTAAATAACCCTTGAAAATTAATCTTCACTTCGTAGACTATATGGTGGAAGCATCTGCGTCGAAAAAACATACATATAGATACTCGTACCAAATTGTTTATCTATCCATGTGGATTATTTTGAGCTACGAAATGAATCTCGACCAGCATATAACGCAATGTATTACTCTTTCCAGGGCCTGTGTTAGCCCCAAGAATAGCTAAATTTGTGAACGAGTGGTCAGATGCCAGAAATCACTATTAAAAAAGACCAACATGACTGCACGAATATATGCATGCTAGCCGCTGTGTGTTTTCTCTTTTCATCGGTTATACTCTTTTCTAGTGCTAACGCGTTTGATCCAAACGCTACAAAATATGTGTTTATGAAGAAATGGGGTTCTAGGGGCACAGGCGATGGACAATTTCAAAGAATTCATGATATTGACTTTAATCCCTCAGAAACTCGTCTCTATGCTGTTGATAGAGATGGCAATCGCATTCAGGTATTTGACCGGGATGGAACATTTCTTTTCAAGTGGGGATCAAAGGGAACAGTTGATGGACAATTTACAGTCCCATACAGTGTGGATGTTGTTGCTAATGGTAACGTCTGGATAGCTGATAGAGGCAATCATCGCATTCAAGAATTTGACAAGGATGGAAAGTTTCTTTTCAGGTTCGGATCTTTCGGTGCAAAACCAGGACAATTTAACAATCCGAGGCAAGTTGCTGTCGATAAGGATATGAAATATCTGTATGTTGTAGATTCAAAAAACAATCGTATTCAAAAGTTTTTCACCAATGGAACATTTGTCAAGAGTTGGGGAACACTAGGAGCAGACGACGGTCAATTCAGCTTGCCTGTTACTATTATAATGGATTCAAAAGGGAACTTAATTGTAAATGAGCGGGGGAATAGTCGCGTTCAAAAATTCGATAGTAACGGTACATTTCTGCTAAAGTTTGGCTCATCAGGCAAGGGTGATGGACAATTTTCAGAGATCGAGCATATGGCCACCGACAACTTTGATAACATATACGTTAATGACCCACAATCCGGTCCAGATGGCAGCGGCATACCACGCGTCCAAAAGTTCGATACCAACGGCCACTTTATTACAAAATTTGGATCATTGGGATCGGGTAATGGCCAATTTATAGATCCAGAGCATCTCGCCGTAGATTTCGATGGAAATGTTTACGTTGCGGATAGGAAAAACAACAATATACAGGTATTCAAGCCTGTAGGCTAAGAAGAATGGAGGATACAAGTTGAATTCGCTAACTATAAAGTCTAATAATTCATGGTTTAATAGAGTGACAATCTCACATATAGATTGTTCTAATCAGTTGTTGATTGCTTTTTTTATATTCTTCCTACTCATATCGTTCTTTCCTTTAGCTAGTTCATCAAGTAATGCTAAACAATCATTAGTTAAAAATGTAGGATTAACAAATGCTACATCATCTCAGTCCTCAATTAACAGACCTTCATTGAGTTTCAATACTTCAAAGACGTTTAGAGTAGCCGTGTTTGGTGATGTAGACTCCAATCCTGGGCTAACCAGACAATTAGATTTAATGAATAAATATAATGTTCAAACTTTGTTGTTAGCTGGTGATTTTGAATATACTAATGGTAAAGCTGTTCTGGACGATTTATCAAAGCATGGATTCAACAAAAATAATTCTGATATTGTAGTTGGTAATCACGACTCTGGTAGCAATGTAAATTCATGGCTTGGAACTAATAGGACTTTTGGAAAACATGATTTTGCCCAAGGTAAGCTCTCAGTCTTCAATATTGATGCTAACACTAAATTTGATTGCTCTAGCCCTCAATATCTGATAGTTAAAAGCAATATCGAACAGTCACAAGCACAGTACAAGTTTGCTATAGTTCATCAACCGTTTGTTACTGTAAAGAGCACTCATCCTGACAATGGGCAGTTCAATTGCTACAACCCAATGTTCAAAGCCAATAATGTAAGTGCAGTTCTCCAAGCCCATAATCACAATTACCAAAAGGAAATTGTTTCTGATATTCTCTATGGAATTTATGGCACAGGAACCCATGATGAAGGTTCTAGCATGTATCCATGTGATTCAAACACCGACCAAAACAGAGTACCTGCCTTATGTATTACAGGAGAGAATGGGATAACTATACTAGACTTGCAGATAAGCACTGCTAGCTCAAGACACATTGATGGCTGGTTTATAAATAATGAGGAAAAAGTGGTTGACAAGTTCGGATTAGGCTAGACCATTTGTAATAGTTTCGCATAGTTTACGCATATTAAATTCCCCTGGTAAATGTTCTTCTGCTTGGTAAACTTCAACAAATGTAGTGATATTATCTCAAGAGGAAACCTGTTCGAAAGTAGTTAAGATCCATGATATAAGTACATGCATGTTAGCTAATTGTCCAAATCTTTTTTGTCGAAATTTGGACTTATTCATATTTGATGTCCTTTGTGTTTTTCAGATTTAGCTTATAATTCCTTTAGGAGTATAATTTTTGTCTAGTATGGAATTAACTAGACATTACCTTAAAGTCCTACGCTGGTAACAATTAACTTTTTTTTGTCCCGTTTATAGAAGATCATAAAATCAACGAGAGGCTTAAGTAGATGCTGTAGATTGCTCCGAAATGTGGAAGTTACCATTAGAGGTCATGGTTCTGTCAGAATGCATATAAGATTGTTTAATGTTCAGTTTCGAAAGTACTTGCAATATAAGATCCATAAAATCCAGGCGATATCGTCGTTCTATATCGAAACATCACGACATCCAAGATTAGGCTGGGCAACCTTTAATTTCTCTGCGCCCGTTGATTTTCAGAATATTTAATTATCGTTTAAGACCATCATCGGTGAATTTGTGAGTTGGCCGTAGAACAAAGAAAAACCATAGTCAATTTGTACAATTCAGGCATAAATCCTGATATAATTTCTCTTGAATTGGACATGAGCCAAGAGGAAGTTATGCGTGTTATCGAATCTGAAATTAACGATGAAGAAAGAAAAAGGGACGTTGTGGAAAAGCTATCCTGTCTGCCGATATTAAGCAAATTATATCTTGACGCAGTAGTTAATATTGATCTAGCTATCGCCCATGCACAGTCTACAATGTGGAAAGCCTTGAAAGTCAAGTCAGAATTTAATATTCCGGCAGAAGAATCAGATAAAATTTTGGAGCCGTATACTGAATCAAAAGTTTCTCTTGTGATTCTAAATGTTGATCTTGTTGAATCTACCAAGTTGTCAATGATACTACCTGAAGACAAACTTGCTGCAATTATCAGAACCTTTGCTCAGGAAATGTCATTATTAATAACAGCTTACGGTGGTTATGTTCTAAAGTATGTAGGTGATGCTGTCTTGGCTTTTTTTATGGTGGGCCCATCCCCGGCTGCAGATAATCGAATGTATATGCCTTGTTTGAATGCAATAAGTTGTGCATGTTCAATGATGAGAGTAATACGACAAGGTATTAACCCAATTCTCCAGCAATCCGACTATCCTGAACTGAAAGTAAGAATTGGAATTGATGTTGGAGATAATGTAGTAGTTCAATATGGATGGGACACCTATCGACAAGATGAGAAAATCGTATTTAAAAAGCCACATCTAGATATTCTTGGTTACACTATCAGTATTGCTTCCAAAATTGCGGCAATAGCTAAGCCAGATCAAATTGTAATTGGCCAGCTAGTATACAATATATTAGAAGTAGAACAAAAACATACCTTCAGCAAGCTGTCAATTAGCCCAGAATTATGGAACTATGTTAGCACCAATACTGGCAAGATCTATAATCTATATACTAGCAAACATGGATTTGAGCAGGACTGATGATGTCTGTTGAAAGTTGTTTATTTAACAATTAGGAGCTTTTGAGCCCACCTATAATTTCTCCTGGAGACCTTACTACTATGTGTTCTTGAATTAATTTTTTTAGCAGTTTCATCCCGTACCCAGTTTTAGCCGATACTGTCCTAATATTAGGTACAGCCAAGCCGGTTGCAATTTCTCCTATTTTTATTGAACTCTTGTCATGTTTTGTAAATATTACAACAACTTTTCCCCTATCTACTTTGAGCTCGTCCAGCACCTGCCAACAACTCGAGTGCTTTATTCTTATTTCATCAAGAGATTGAGATGAATCAATCAAAAGGAGAATCATATTGGCATTTAATGACTCTTCTAGCGTAGACTTGAATGCTTCAATCATGTACGGTGGAAGTCTGCTAATAAATCCTACAGTGTCAGTTAGAAGAAGCTTCTGATTATTAATATAAAATGACCTCGTAGTTGTGGAGAGTGTGGTGAACAAGCTATCGGAAGTTTGTTTGTTCTCGTGCGTCAGTAAATTAAATAGGGTGGTTTTTCCTGAACTTGTATATCCTATAAGAGCAACTATAGGCATTTCCTTACTGGCTCTTTGCTTTTGGTAAAGCAATCGTTTATGTCGTACTTCTGACAGTTTGGTTGAAATGAATCCCATTCGTCTCTTAAGGTCGCGAAATTTTACGTCTACTATATATTCGCCACCTCCTCCCTTTCCGGGTCTTTCTCTCCCTGTAGCTAAGTTAGCACCTTCTCTAACGCGTGGTAGTTCATACTTAACTTCGGCTAATTGAATCTGTAATTTAGCCTCTGAAGTAGTCGCTCGTGAGTAGAATATGTCGAGGATAAGCCTTTCTCTATCGATGACCTTCAATCCAGTTGCCTGTTCCAAATTATAAGTCTGTTTTGGACCCAAATGCTCGTCTACCACAATTATCTGTCCTAGTCTATTCTCTGTAAGGAATTGCCTGATTTCTTCAACCTTTCCCGATCCCAAGCCATACGTTGAGTGATTCAGGTATTTTTGAGTAAATATTTTTGTAACTTTATAGTTACTAAAGGACTCTATCAGGATTATTCCTTCTTGTAATCGGAAATCATCTGGATAAGAAACAAGTATTACATTCCGGGAATTCAATTTATTTCATTTATATCGAGCCCGATGCTCATAAAATTCAAAGTGGCTAAAATTTATGCCCCTACTATTCCATTTGAAACTAATACCGAGTAGCATCCAAGACCACACTCTTCGCATATTGGTTTGAGTGCTTTGGCATCAGCACTGCCGATGCAACATGGTTGTTTAGTCCGACCTTTGTGATCCAAAGAAAGTATTGCCCATGAAGGACATTGAATAGGTGTTGTGCCGCTACCCCCCCAATTGCCTTTCATTAAAGATAGTTGCTTTTCGGTATTCACTACGAACTGAGGATATTTTCTTCTGAGGGCAATAAGCCGGTCTACCACATTATTACGTAATTCCCCAAATTCTAACCATAGAGGAT
>DASWDL010000008.1:0-2195 GCA_036395315.1 Nitrososphaeraceae archaeon | reverse complement strand
TAAATCTTACGACTCTATTGAAATTTTCTCCAGTTTTGTTACCCTTTGAAGTATAGTAAACATACACATAGTGATTACTTTCGAATTTAGGATCGAGCGTGATTCCCAGTAACCCTTGATGTTGTGCTACGTAAACATCTTTTATCGTCACAAAGGGCTGGGGGAGTATTTTGTCATCTTTAATAATTCTTACGTCTCCGAGGTTTTTTTCTGTAAAAAAAAGTCTTCCATCTGGCGCAAAGATCATACTTACTGCCTGTGTTGAAAGTAGCCCATCATTCCCATTTCCAGAGTTATCCTTAGTGTTATTGTCAAATGACCAGTACCCTGTTAATCCTTCATGAGCAACAAACTTCCCGCTAAGGATATCGCCTATCTCACTGTCTGAAATAACCCTATTAAAGAGCCGTACATCATCGATCACGCCTTTCCAGGCATTTGTATGGTCAAATGTGTCAACTCCTAAGTTGAGTGGTCCTTCAGGATTAGGCTGATAAGGTCCAGAAAATTCCGCTTTATCAATCAAAACCCCATCCGAATACAACTTCAGAACAGTTCCATCAAATGTACCCACAATAAATCGAAACTTGTCTTTATCTATCGGTGCTTTTGCTGTGAAAATTTGTCCCTGTGTATTTGTAACCGAGAACTGAAGTTCTGGTTGCGGCTGACCTATCTTAATTCTAATGAACCACCCAGCTGTATTTTCTCTATTAGAATGAGCAATTATCGTGCTGTCAAGATCGTATGAGGGGTCCAGCTTAGCCCACAGAGATACGGAGAAGGTCTTAGGATTAATGGTTGGATTGTTTTGTATAGTCAAGAATTGACCGACATAACCTTTCAGGGGTAATGCGTTTCCGAATATTCCCGGAACCGTCTCAAATGAAGATGGGGTAACAGCGTAGATTTCTTGTGCATCTCCAGGGACAAGTATGCTACTGAACCTGTTTGGGACAGGATCACAGTGAATATTGTTAGGGATCCTGACACAACCGTAAATCAATTTGCTTTGCGCAAATAACATCCTGTTTGACGGGTCAACAAGTCCACTAAATATCGCAATTAACGTTAATGTAAGTAAACAGAATACAACAACTATTCCAAAGCCGACATCTTTCAAAGAATAAAAACAATTTGATATGGGGTTAAATAAAACCATTTCACTTGAACTGATGCATAGCCCTGCATAAGCAATACTGACCTTAGCATTTATCGATTGATGGTAATTAGAAAAGCAATTCGAGGCAACTAGCCTTAAACAGGTTAGGTAAATATAATTTTGCCATATCTGGGATAAAAATCCTTATTGTCCCTGAGTGGTTTTTTGTATATGTTTGCTGCCACCAATGCAGAATTGAATACCAATAAAAATAATAATAAATCGACGGATCAAGTTCAGGTAGTTTGGCAGTCGGAGACTTCAAACAAACCTAATAAAACCTCTTCAGTTTTTAGTGTGGTAACCGTTGCTGGAACTAGGCCGGAACTTATCAAGCTTTCAGAATTCATCAGACTCTTTGACAGAACTGAACATGGATTATTGTATACAGGACAGCACTTCTCGCCCAAAATGAAAGATGTTTTTTTGGACCAGCTCGGAATCTCTCCTGACTTTGACCTTCGATGTGGAACTTCCGATATTGCCCTTCTTAAAGAGAATATAATTGGAACGCTGAAAAAAATAAGGCCCTCATATATTATTGTGTACGGGGACACTAACTCCAGTTTAGCGGCGTCGCTTGCAGCCAAAGAAATAGGATCTAGACTAATACATATAGAAGCGGGCATCAGAGATTTTGATCTAGCGGTCCCTGAGGAGATAACACGAATTAAAATTGACGCCATATCCGACCAACTTTTGGCTCCTTCGGACTTTTGTAAAATGTGCCTGAGTTACGAACAAGTTCGAGGTCAAATAAATGTAACAGGCAATCTTGTAGTGGATGTATGTAGAAAACTTTCAAAGGTTGCAGTCAAACCAACCGGATTGAACCTCCCAGACAAATTTGTATTACTTACAATGCATAGACCAGAAAATGTGGACGATCCTGCGAAATTAAAATTACTTAAGAATCACCTTTCAGATGTTGAACACGATGTTATCTTCCCCGTCCATCCAAGGACTCAAGCTAGTATGAAGAGGCACAACATATCACTGCCTTCAAATGTATTATGTATAGACCCCGTCGGTT
>DASWDL010000007.1:0-6789 GCA_036395315.1 Nitrososphaeraceae archaeon | reverse complement strand
GTTTAAAAAAGTATAAAAAATTATGGTTTAAAATCGATGGGCCAAGCGTACTCCTTGGCAGAAGACCTGGACTGATTGGATCTTGGTTCGGTATCAAATTATAAGAACTTGTATTCTGGAAAAGTTTGCAAACTTCTTTTATATCATTAATTCAATTGCTAACTATATTATCGACACAAAATACCACTGGTGGACCAAGCTACGCCGCCATTGACATCCCATGTATGTCAAGATCCACTAGTTCGGTTAATATAGATAAATCATTTAGTTTCGCTTCAATTATCTCCTGACATTAATAGCGGATGTCCATCGATACAATAGTAAATTGTATTTCTTTGCTCGCAATTTTGACATTGTACCATACGTTCTAAATTATGAGAATTAGCATCTTTGTCTCCACATTTGCTACGATCTGCTCGTATAGTGTCTTCTGGAAGACGCAAGTTAAACGACTCATTACTATTAGAACACGAAAACTCACGAAGTGACATTATTCCTGTTTCCTTCACGATAGTATTAGACTCTTCTCATGCTCATCCACGAATCTCTGAAAATGTAGTGACATGAATCTTCCTTTTTTCATAGTTCGCAGATGTGCTTCAAATCATGTCATATGCTATGCTATTATGGCTTAATTGAGGCTATGACAACAAATGCCAGAATTACGGCTACGTCAATCCCAATTAAAATCAAAATTATATTAGTTATCTTCAATGAGTTTGTAACTTATTCAATATTTCGTTAATTAATAAGACTTCATTTGTGGGTAAGAAAAACTAACTGCCTATAAGAATAATCAGCACCACAACGGCAATAAGGGGAGCACTAATGGGAAAACAAGCATCACTCAAAAACACGTTGCAATTGTAATTTTTGTAAGGCACATACGGAGCTAATGAATAGGCAACAGTTGGATCGGAAAACCCCTGAGGAAAATAAGTTGTGAGACCCCACGGTGGTGATGATGTGTGCTTCTTCCCCTCTTTCCATGGCAGCAGATCACCTATAATTTTACTATAGCTTGGCCCGAATTAAACGTAATAAAGCCCTATGTCAAGATCGCTATCTACCACTCGACAAGTTCGATCCCACTTCTGCAAGCCCAGCTGCTCGATCTCCTTGAACATTGATCTGTTCAACGGGGAATATATTTAATTAATCGTTACCAAAGTTCTGAGCGATAAATTTGTGAAATCCTCTATAATCAGGAGGCGTAGCAATCGTATAACCAAGTGTGCTTCCACAACATGCGCAGATAGGACTGTCTGTAATAATGAATAACTCACAGCCAAGGCAGTGCTTCGCTCCCTTAACATATGTTTTATTTCCGAAACCCAAATTCGTACACAGTTTTGTACATCTCATAAAGACAATCAAACAACTTACCTAAAGAGAGTTGTCAGAAATTTTGTTGGCCACTTTGGTTAAATTAAGATAGCTAAATCTGGTTGACTCCTTTTTACCATCAGACAAGTTTAGCTGACTTTACGTTGGTACTACAGATATTTGTAACCTAATTTTTTCCAATAATTCATCAATTCCGTCGACTGTAACCTTCTCATCCAATAAAGTATAGCTTGATTCGCTAGGGTGGTGCTTGGCTATGAAATTCTTTGTGAATTCTTCGGTCGCATCAGGAGACATAATTGATTTACCGCCCTCTTTCATGGAAGCCATCAAATATCTCGTTTACACCTCCATCCCAAAGAATATCCTATTGCGATACATATTTTTGACTCGACTATTCCCTCTGTAAATTTGTCAATCTATGTCTTAAATGGTTCTCTTTGTTCTCCTTGCAAGGCGATAGTGTAGGTCTGATTAACAGGTCTTCAGCGTATTGACCTTCATTTTGTCGTATGTATATGCCATGTTATATACCGTAGCCATGAGACTGCAAATATCCGAAATCAATTTTCTCATTTATGATATTTATGAGATGCAGCTTGTATCTTACATAAATTACAATTCTGATCCAGATTCATTTAGAGTCGGATAGTAGGTCAGAACAATTACAAGTCAACGCGAATCAGATATGTCAGTCAAGAAACATCATTTAAATTTCTTCTTCACCAGTCGAACAAATAGTAGTGCTAGTTTTTTTTCAATATATGTGCTTGGCCTTTACCCATTCTACGATTGGTCCTGACCAGAACCTTTGTCTCTAAATTTTTAGAATCGTATGGCTCTTTAGGTTCCAAATCTGATTTCAAGATATCTGTGGAGTAAATCTATTCCATGGCTTAAAGAGAATAAACTAGACTAGCTAATTGTAACTTGGGATTAGATATTCCTTTTTGCAAAAATCGCATAACATCATAACATCATTGTCATATTCACATTCAAAAATATCGTCCATCTCCTTTAGCATGTCTATTCGGTAATGAAAGTTATCTGTTGTTTCTGGAATCTGGTGCGTTATTGATAAATGAAAGATCCGATTACGAAGTGCGAATTATTCTCAAACATACATTTATTTGATAATTTGTAAGATACAAGCAAGTGAATAACGATAACATAAAACCCGATGACAAAATGAAAAACTCGTCATTGCCAAGGTTTAAACCAATTAAGAGGCCATCTGCCGAAACCGAGAACCCTTTAGTCAAGATGTTAGACTCTATAGTAAGTGGCCTGGAACAGTCTACTGGTAAACGCACATATCTTTGCGGCAATCCTGATTGCGGGACTCTAATTATATTTCATAGCAATGAACGGCGACCGGTAATATGTCTTAGATGTGGCAATGAGATTGACTGGGAAGGCGAATACATAACCAGGATTAAAGTATGCCCAAAATGTAACAAGGAATATGATACTAATGCAAATTACTGTCAGTATCATTTTCCGCAGGTTTCTCTGATCGAAAAAGAGATAGAAAAATAAACCAGAACATCCTAAATGACTGATGCTATTCAGTTCGCACAACAGTGAACGATTATGTGCTTCTAGTGCGCCATCGGATCATCCTAAAATAAATTAGGTTTTCTAATAGATCTAGAAGTTGATCCACATTATCCTATGATCCTAACATCGACACAATATATGGATGGGCAAGAGCCTTTTCAAATAGACCCACGCTACCAACTTCTCTTTGGGATCCTCTCACGAGGGCTAGATTTCTTGATTTCGTTGACACCAAGTTAATAGCAGGAACAGCTATGTGGCTTCTGAAACCTACCCAACGAGATGCATTCATAACTAATATTGCAATCCAAACCTCCTCTTACATCAGTGACATGGAGGATCCCGCTGATAGATTCATTATAACAGCTGTTCTTTGGGCAGGTTGTATGGGTGGGACAAGAGCAATCCGTGACAAAAAGGTTTTGGATGTTATACCTGCAGATAACGGACAAAAAATTATTGAAGGACATATATCAGATGCAGAACGCCTTGCAGAAAATAACAAGATTGAAGCGCTTACGGCTAGCGATTGTTTGTATAGACATGGCGTAGAAGTAAGTCCAATTCTGAGAAAAACAATTAGAGGTCAAAAGATATTCTATAACGGAATTCCTACTAATTCCACATTAATGGAATTTATAAAGCCATTTCTGGAATAATACACCGATGGCTAAAACTGTGTTACTCTATTAGATAGTATTAGGTGACCTTAACATACATCTGTTACTTTCTTTTACCTGCTGTACGAATTTTGGTGGGTTCAACTTTGCAGCTCCAATAACATTTTCAAGAGATCGCATACATTCATTATAGAAGTCTAGAATCCAGTGTTTTGCCAATAATACTGCTCATCATTTTTAAATTTGTTAGACAACCTTCTGCTGTAAATAAACTGCAGTAACCAGTAACACAGATTCAATGTCAGGCTGCGTCGATGAGCAATAAGATCCCTATTTCTCTTTGAGAACTCCAAGGTTACTAAAATGATATTTATGAGAACGCATTAGATTACTTGGTGCAATTGACTTACGAAATAATAATGTATAGAGTTATGATTTTTACTTTAGGCTGTTTCTGACGAGCTTTGCTTTAGATCAGCGGGAAGAGTATTCTACCAATCCGTAAAACTCCTTGTCATTAATAGAGTTTGGTCAATAAGACAAATAAGGTTTAGAATTCTACTAAATTATGTAAGTGGTCGTGAGCTGATCAGCATTTTAGAGGTGTCAAAATAGTTTATCGCCAAAGGTTCCTAAACAGGGTATGAAACTTAGACTGCAGTCTTTGAGATCTAAATGGGGACAAAGCTCTGGGTGGATTTTTATAATTTGAGAGTATTAATGGTCTCTTCAGAGTACCCACCAATGCAAGGTGGTGTTGGTCGCTACTGTAAGAAGTTGGTTAATGCATTGAGGATGGAAGGTACTGAGGTTCTTGTGATAAGTAACAGGTCTGGAGATGGGGATTTTGACGGAATCTCTCCGACTAACCTTAATACTTCGCAAGTACTTTTGAGATTAGAACAAGAAATTAAACCGGACCTAGTCCATGTTCAGTATGAACACGGATTATATGGAATACATTTGGACCCTATAAGCCCGAGGAAGACACACACTAATATAGAGTTATTTTACCATAATAGCAAAATTCCCATTGTCACGACATTCCATTCCGCTTATACGTTTAAGGAGTGGATGAACTTGGTCATTCCTGTGAGCAACAGAAGACTTGGAAGATTTGGACGCCTTCTTCGTATGGGTTATGATTACTGGACTCACCTACTTAATTACAAATCGTTTCGTTTACTTAATACAGTAAAGATCGGTCCAAAAAGAGAGGGAGTAGTCTTTGCTAAATACTTGTCACGTATTATACCAGGAAGCCATCTTATATATCACGGTGCAGAACCGAGCATATTTCCAGAGCCAGACAAGCGAGAAGCTAGAAAGACATTTTCACTTCAGGCAGATATCAAGATTGCACTAGCAACTGGATTTATGACTGCAACCAAGGGTTGGGACATAATCCGAAAGATGAAAGTTCCAGCAGGCTGGAAGATTGTAATTAATACTTCAAGAAACCATTATAACAAAGAAAGAATTACGACAAATTTTGGGAGCCGAGACATCATTAATTTGAATAAAGGATTTCTGAATGACGAAGAGCTCTCGTTGCTGTACTATTCCGCTGATGCTCTTATACTCCCTTATAAGGTGACTTCTGCTTCCGGTGTTATGTTCGACGGGCTGGCACACAATCTTCCGTTCATATCAAGTAATATCGAATTCTTTAAGGAATTTTCCCAGTTAGGACTAGGGATATCGATCGAGCGAGACCCTGGGGAATTCTCAAGAGCTCTTATAAAACTTGAAAGGGATTATGAAAATTATAAGAATGCGGTTGAAACATTTCGGAAGAACCTGCTTTGGAAAGAAGTTGCGTCAAAGCACATTTTACTCTACAAATCGATTGTTGATGGCCCTGATTCTTGAAAACTATAAATATGATGGTAATAAGCTCTCAATATAAAATTTGGCAGTCGTGAGTCGGCCTAATGTTCAACTGTCCAGAGTAAAGAGTAATCCCATACTGATTCCAGACGAGTCTAATTGGTGGGAATCAAAGGCAGTTTTCAATTGTTCAGTTCTTAATGATGGGAACATTATTCATATGCTTTACAGGGCGGTAGGTGATTATGACGATTATGTGTCACGTATTGGTTACGCTACAAGTACCGATGGCCTTTCGTTTACGAGGAGGAAGGAAATTGCAATATCTCCAGAGCTGGATTATGAAATTTATGGTATGGAGGATCCTCGCTTAACAAGCATTGAAAATCAAACATACGTGACCTATGTAGTCCTCTCAAATCATGTCAAAAAGGGGCCTATGGCGTCTACCGCTCTTGCAATAACAGATGATTTTTCTTGCTATAAAAGACTTGGAATAATAACAATTCCCGGATCCGACAACAAAGATGTTGTTCTCTTCCCAAAAAATAATGGAGATACCGGATCAAAGAAATATAGGATATTACACCGACCAAACAAATGGACAGGTCCTACGTATAAGACGTGTAGGCCCAGTATCTGGCTTGGAGAAGGTGATTCTGTTACCAATTTCTTTCATCATTCTTTACTTATTAAACCTGAGCAAGCTTGGGAAGCACTGAAGGTGGGGGCAGGGATGTCACCAATTAAGACAAGAAAAGGTTGGCTTGTAATCTACCACGGTGTAAGTATAGACAGAGTTTATAGTGCTGGTGCGTGTCTACTGGATCCAAATAATCCTCATAAAATCCTAGGAAGGACTAAGGAACCCATATTGACTCCTGAAGAACATTACGAGAAAAGCGGTGATGTGAGTAACGTAGTTTTTCCTACAGGAGCTTGCATTATAGATAATGAGCTGTTTGTATACTACGGCGGTGCCGACAAGGTCTGCTGTGTAGCCACGGTTGATTTGGACCATCTTTTAGAGTATCTACTGTCACCATCATGCTTAAACTAAGCTTATGCTTTCATGTCACGTAGCATTTACAGCCAAATCAGTTAGCGAGATAAGAATATTTTAATATCTATTCATGGTAATATGGCTTGCAATCGGTTTAAGTAGATTAGTTGTAGATTAATCTTGGTTTGTAAAGGGATCTGTAGTCGCCATAAAGCAGTAAAGCCAAAGGGAATTGGCCGCTATGTCAGTGGACAGAAGTGCTGTCAGATATGTCAGATATTCATAAAGTGGGATGGATTCTGGTGTCCTTGTTGTGGATACAGACTGAGGACAAGACCTCGTAATCTTAGGTACAGGATTAAATTACGAGAAGAATTAAAAATAAAACAAGAAGCCCTCTTAATTCACTGAATTGTATTGGTTGAAAAA
>DASWDL010000006.1:0-5932 GCA_036395315.1 Nitrososphaeraceae archaeon | reverse complement strand
AGTCGCTTCCATTGCTTCCACTCCTAAGTAATGCGATCTTGAATACTAAGATGGATTGCTTTTCAGGCAAAAGTCTACGAGAGATTTTACCATTGGAGAGAGCATCTCCAAACAATGTCAGAAGTTTTTTAAATAATGGATTATCTAACTTTTCTGTGGATAAAGAATTACTCATAAAAAATCCAATTCTTGCCCTAACTTGTTTTCGATATATCCAAATGTTTGGGGGAAGATCCCAAAATTGGATAGTAAATCAAATGCACAATTGGTTAATTTCATTAGCTCTAGGGGGTAAATATGAATTTGAGTACTAATCTCGAAATGCAAGAGCTACATGATATCTGGAGAAAATCCGCCCTGCAATTTGTTGTTCTGGATTTTATTATATTAGATATCGTAAGAAGAATCAGGGGACTGGTACCAACTACAATTCTTACGACTACCCCTATAGCTCAAATCGAAATAGAAGATCCTTATTTGGTTAAGGAAAGTCCAATTTTTGGAGTTCCAAAAATCCCGACACTTCTAGGGGCAGCAACCTTCCTTGAGGACCAATTCAACTTAGGAAACGTTTCCAGAAACTTGTTTCAAGCTATAAAATCATTCCCGAGCCCAGCTATGCCTCCTGTTATTGATGAGGTACTGTTTCTTCAATATATTAAACTCTACACAGATTACAGAGTAGCAGTTTTTATACAGCAACTTTTATCCTATGTACTTATAAATCCACAAGTACTAAGAGGTTTCCAGAAACTTGAAGATAAAATAAAGGTAGATACAATTAGGAACAAGCTTAAGGGCGTACGGTTAGGTCAGTACGATTATGAAACAGAAAACCTGACAGACGGGATCATCCTTCTGATAAATAATTTCGGAACTGTGACTGATAGAAACGAAGATACGCTAAAGATATTGCTAACGGATATCGACATATCAGCTACACGTAATTGGAATACCATAGGAAATCCAAGCGTGCCTTTACCTCCTGGTGCTACTCGCCTACCTCAAGAAGATGCTAAAAAATTTGCGCAGTTAGTTGGGATTTTTCAATTGTTATCCAATACTTTAAAAGAGAACCTTATTAGTGGTATTCAGGCTAACTTGGTTCCTGCCACTACCACTACGCCTCAGGTCAACGATATTGCAAGAGTAAGCTTAGATGTTCATGGATTGAACACAATTGGTCAAATATGGAAAGAGATATTTAGTTCGCCTGGCGAGCCTCCATCTGTTATCATATTCTTGAGGAATGAGATATCCAAGATTTTTGACTCCTTTGAAAATTCCAAATCGGCCAGTGGCATGGAACAACATATTGCTATTTCTAAAGATAGAGTTAAAAAATTCTTAGAAACTGTATTAGAAGCGAATACAGATGCAAAGCTCACGGATTTATCTAATCAACCATCCTCAGATGCGTTTCTTAGTAACTTCAGAAGCTTACAAGTAAGTAAAACAGATAACCTCCCAGCACCCAGGCATCTTAACTTTCTGTACACTATTTGGTGGATTCTAAAGGAGACTCCAATTCTGGCAGAATTTCACGAACGAGCGGAGTTGTTTATCGATGGTTGGGACGCTTCTGGTAACCCCAAATCGCCCCGGCTATTCCCCACAAACTTGTGTTCGCAGATATTCCCTGACATCGTTGATAAGAGAGTGGCGGACATTACATTAGGGACCATTTCTCTTGAACGTATTTTTAATAGTCGTAAGAAAAGTTTTGGCGAACTAAACAGACAGATTCAACTTCCTGAGGGATTACCTAGCATGCTTTTAAAAGCTAGAGGTATTTCATTATGAGCGTCACAACTATACTTACACCTGCAATAAACAATGTAGTTGATGCACCAATAAGAGAGACAGATCCTTTAAAGAGAAACAACCTTATTTATTCATACTTTATAGAAAGCACAGGCTTATTGGAAGTCTTCAGGATTCTATTTTCATCCTTCATTGTGTCTGATGATGTATTAAAGCTCAACAGGCAGGACGATAGCGATCTGATAGAGCTCATAAAGACAAACATAAATACGGTTTTTGCAAAGCCTGCCTCGACTGTTACCCCACAGCTTGATGAATTACGTTATAATGCTTACTGGAGACTATTTGGCTATAAAATAAGGGGCAAGGAGATCTTTCCCAAGGCGGTCAATTACAATTCTGAATTTAACAAGACCTTCGAATTAGCAATGTACAACATTTTCCAAATGATACTCGACAAGGGCATTACAACAGAGAAAGTAGGAAATCCAAATGCGACCGCAGAGTTGCTAGATAACCTTAAAAGACAGCTAGCAGGAAGAACCTATAATACCATAGAAGATATATCCCAGGATTCTGCATTTAAATTATATAGTCTGGTTGCCTTATTGAGTAACAACAAATTAATGGTTGAAAGACTAAATATACGATCAGAGGATCCTACTCGCCGTTTGATTGAACTGGGTGAGAAGTTGAAGGTGGCTGTTGCCAAGGAAACAAGTTATCTTTTTCTGCTAGCAGGCAGGATGAATGTCTTTCTTAGAAAGGTTGAAGAGGAATCAGAATGGGATGCGAAAGCAGCAACGGACCTGACTTCGGATGAAAATGAAACTTTCTTTAAGGATATTGAAAGCTCTTGGTTTCATGTCACTGGAAGAAGCTTTTTGGCAGATGCATTGAAGGCTAGACGTCATGTATAGAATCTTAAGTAAGTAGTTTAATCATTTCTGGAGCTAGCCTCCGGCCTTCAATAAGGCTATGGTAATTAATAATCTTGAAGAAAGAAATAGACTATCCACA
Source organism: Nitrososphaeraceae archaeon (assembly GCA_036395315.1). Taxonomy (GTDB): domain Archaea; phylum Thermoproteota; class Nitrososphaeria; order Nitrososphaerales; family Nitrososphaeraceae; genus TA-21. The sequence continues at coordinate 3,148 of DASWDL010000006.1, read as the reverse complement.
ATTTTATGAGTTTTGTTACTAATTATGGTGGCAGTTGTCAGATGATTCAAATACTTTAGATCTGTCTTTAATTTGTGAACGGAGATCGTTTCAAGACCAATACAAACTACTTTGAATCAACAGTGCCGGAAAATGAAACTCCATTCAAATTAGAGTACTCAGGGCCAGAAGAACAGGTTGCCGACTATCCTAATTCGTCATATGGTGAATCGGAATTATCAGACTTTAAAAATTATGTGATTTCGGGCCAACTGTATGCTGCTGTTAATGCAGCATTTCTAGCTGGTACTACTGATGAGAATAGTATAACAGATATGATCTTTTATGCAAGACACCCAGAGCGAGACAAAAAAGAGCGCCTAAAATCCCACGAAACAGAACTGATAAAAGAATGGAAGGAAATTCGAGACAAAGTTCGTTCTATTCTTGCAGAATTAAAAAAGAGCAAGGCATCTACCCCATCAAAATCTAATATCCCTTATAATTTACCACGTGTATTAGCTGGTCCAATAGTTAGGCGGTCAACAACAGATTCAATTTGGTTCTGGATTGCAGTTAGCGAAGAAGTTGCCGATGTTTCGGGTCGGATTGTCCAGTATGACAGTCAAGGCCAAGTTTTGAGTGAAATTTCTGTTGTTACTACCTCCATCACGAAGTTTAGATTAGGTGAAAATATTTGGGTCGCACTTTTTAAGATTGTTCCCACTGATGGTAAGTTATTTCCGCCAGACACCATCTTGGGCTATGATCTAAAACTGTTCACTAGCAACCCATATTTGCTCTCTGATCTTAAGCTGGAATTAAATTATCCACCATATCCGTTACCCACAATAATAATTGGCAAGAGTAATACGAATATAGTCCATGGCTCATGCCGTCGTCCAGGCTCCGGATACTCAGACTATCCTGATTCTGAGAAAGATGCATTTGGAGCGTTCGATGAATGGATGCGTCGCAAAGCGTCTAGCGTGAATGAAAGGCCCGCAAGTCTCATATTGACAGGAGATCAAATCTATGCTGATGATGTAGCACTTCCAATTTTTGATGCAATTCAAAAAATCAGTAAAGACATTTTTGGTTATAGCGAGCAGATGGAATGCTATAATGAGTACAAGTATGCATCTACTCTTTCCAAATTTCCCATACAAGTGATAAAATCGTTCAGTCTTTGGTCCACGTTCACTCAAACACAGAACGATAAAGTTACTTTTATAGATTCAGATAAGTTTCTGAGCAAACCCGATCCCAATATAAAGGACAGTTGGTCACATAGGAGGATTCTGACACACAGGCTGACCAGTCCGTTTGGCTTTACAACTGACGATGGTGAAGCACATCTACTATCTTTCCCCGAATATGCTTCAATGTACTTGATTGTTTGGTCTCCACAATTATGGGTAAAATATTGTGTCGAAGATAAAGAGATCCAAAAACTAATCTCGGACAATTACACTACACTCAATAAATATCAAGACTATGTCAAAGCATGTCAAAGAGTGATGGCAAATTGTGCAACCTATATGATCTTCGACGATCACGACGTTACTGACGATTGGAATCTGGATCAAGTTTGGGAGTCTACTACTAAAAATAACAAGTTTTCTCGGCAGGTCATTTCAAATGCGTTAATAGCTTATTATATTTTTCAAGGCTGTGGAAATGACCCCGATATGTTCGGCAGCGAATTAGTATTGCCCGTAATAAATCATTTGAACACCCTAATGACAAACAAAGGGAAGCCAGATGCAAATGCTCCCGCACTATATCAAACTATGCTCTCCAAGTACTGGTCATTTGTCTCCGCTACTAATCCAAAAGCTTTATGTGTTGATACTCGAACATTACGCGAATTTCCGCATGTTGATCTCCAAGAACCATGGAAGATGCGTGGGTCTGACTGGGCGAATTTAACTTCGAGTAAACTGGCGTTCCTTAGTAAAACTGCCGATTTCGCTAATAAGTTATTCAATTTTACCGACTATAATATCAGTCAAATATATGATGCATTAGAGCACCCTCGAAGACGCGCGCAAGAAAAATCTGCGATTCTTACTGGGAAGAAGCATTGGAATAGTCTCAAAGACTTGATGGAGAAATATAGGTTCGCTAAGGGTGATGTCCTCTTAATGGTACTCGCTACGCCATTTATAGGACATCCATTCCACATCGCTGCTCAGGAAGCTAAGTTTGATTATCCGTCCCAAAGATATGCAGGCGATTATGAGTTATATGATAACAATCCTAGTCAGAGAGCCGAACTGATAGATTGGCTAAGAAAAACACTCGGACCATCTGCAGTAGTTATTTTGTCAGGAGATGTTCACTACGGCTCAGTCATCTATGGAGGTTATGTACACGCTAACTCGGAGGTCGAAATGAACTTGGGAAGATATGATTGGCGAATACCTGTAATTCAAGTAACCAGTAGTCCTATAAAAAATGGTCAGCGAGAAATGTTATGGATTGCAAGTCAACCAGAAGTCAGTACGGCGGCAGAATTGAAAGCACCTGAAGCTCGGGTCCGCCATTCTACATCTTTAGGTGGGTTTCTAATAGCTGGATTTAAAACTGCAGATTTAAGTGGAGACCTCGGGAATATTAAGGCTAGAAGTAACATATATCGTGGAAGCCTTAGGAGAGATACCTATATACCTAATAACCATATGTGTGTCGTTACTATGCCCAAAGCTCCGGACAATGTAATAAGGTCTCTTTTTATTGGAATAAACGACGATTCGTTAGCCACCCAAGAAACTTCAAAAAATGTTTTCAGTACTGATGAGTTCATGGGAGTAGTTAAAGAGTATTTGCATCCCAGCTTGATAACCAGTGCTAAAAAGTTATTAGGTCAATGGTAATACCTTCTAGTTAGTCGCGGTTTATTATTTGAATGGACTCCTATGATTAAGGACTCCAACATGAAGGTCAAAGGGAAGAAGGCTTCATCAAGCTCGAGCCTATGTACACTTCACCATCCAGACATCTATCTCAGGATTAGCTGAGGAATGTTTATCACCCATTGTTCGATCATTACGGTGTAGACTTAGTCCTTCAAGCACATAATCATAACTACCAGAGATCGTATCCTATTACATACAATCAAACTAATTCATCAACGCCAATAATAGTGGATAAAAACGATTCAATT
>DASWDL010000005.1:0-4136 GCA_036395315.1 Nitrososphaeraceae archaeon | reverse complement strand
TACAAGATTCTTGGGTCCAGTATTCTGATCGTAAGCTAAGAATGGCAGATTTACCTCTGTCGTAATCACATTAGACAGCTCAATTTTCGCCTTCTCCGCTGCCTCTCTAATTCTCATCATCGCAGTGGTATCGTTGCGAACGTCAATAGAAGACTGATTCTTGAATTCTTGTGTAATATATTCGACTAATGTATTATCCATATCTGTGCCACCAAGTTGGGTGTCACCAGAAGTACTCTTGACTTGAAAAACACCCCCACCCATCTCCATTATGGTTACATCCAGTGTACCTCCCCCTAGATCAAAAACCATGATCTTGAGGTCCTTATTCGCTTTGTCAAGTCCATAAGCAAGAGAAGCAGCCGTTGGCTCATTAATTATTCTAACTACTTGCAAACCTGCAATTTCACCTGCATCCTTAGTAGCTTGTCGCTGATTGTCATTAAAGTAAGCTGGTACAGTTATGACTGCCTTCTCAACCGTCTCCCCCAGAAATGCTTCGGTGTCTTTTTTTATTTTCTGTAGAATGAATGCTGATATCTGTTGAGGGGTGTACTCTTTACCATAAACTTTGAACTTGAAGTCAGTTCCAATTTTTCTTTTCGCAGCTAATACAGTACCGTCCGGATTAGTTATCATTTGACGCCTTGCGGGCTCTCCTACTAATAGCTGACCATCCTTAGTAAAAGCAACATAAGATGGAAAAGCCTTTCCCCCGATTGATGTCCCTTCGGCAGCTTGAATTATAGTAGGTTTTCCAGCAATCATAACCGCTGCTGCTGAATTGCTTGTTCCTAAATCTATTCCGACAATTTTGCCCATATTCTATCCATAACTCCACTTGTGATTAATCTGTATCTTTATTTGAAATTATCTTTCTAGATAGAATAACCAAACTTGGTCTTAAAACTTTATTGTTAAACATAAATCCCTTTCTTACAACTTGTATCACGGTATTTTCGGGCTGATCCACGGTAGGTGTAAAACTCACTGCGTCGTGTACACCAGGATCAAAGGGGGTCCCAAGAGCTTCAATCTCTCTAACGCCTTCAGACTTTAGTAATGATTCTAAATTTTTCAAAATCCCATTTAACCCGTCAACAATAGCAAGGGAACAATTGGTGTCCTTAAGCGTATCGATAGCTCTAAGAAAATCATCCTCTATACTGATAATTTTAGAAAGCACACCAGCTCTTGCCTGCTCTATTTTACCTTCCATCTGTTTTTCCATTTGTTTTCTATAGTTGTCATAATCCGCTAGGAGATAGCGGAGTTTTTCGAGATTATTTTCAGATACATTTTTCAATGTGACTATCTCTTTTTTCAAACTATCCATATCTTCTTGTTCTGCATCTTCTGATACCGAATTCTGTTCAATATTTACATCAAGGGTGGAGTTTTTCATCTCTTCATTGTCAGTTGATAGGTTGTTAGGTTCCTTTACAATTCGACCTTCGATTGATTTTTTGGGGGGTCCTATCTTTTCATCATCTTGCAAATTGTCACCAGCATTCATGTTATTTTATTTAATGCGTAGGTAACTAGATAATTATCTATCGGTGGTGGGTCACTCAGAATTTTTCTTATTAAGAGCCCTGCAAAATCAAGAGATTACGAAATGAAGTTGTACAGAAGCGTTGACCGTTGAGCTAAAGCGTCGTTCTTAGTTTAAAAAAAAGGTGAATAACCGTTTAGGTTATTCCCAATTGAGGGAATACAGCTATGCTGATTCCCAATTCACCTTGGATCTTTCTTATCTTAGTTGCGTATTCTACCATTTTGGGATTATTTCCTTGTACTTTGGCAATTCTATATCCTTTCCATGCTTTCCTAAGTGCGCCCCAACTCTGACCAATAGTAAAATTCGATCCAGTAGTTTGTGTGCCTGATTCCTGAAGAGACATTATTGCTGTCATTCTTATGTGAGATAAAAACGAGCGTAATTACTTAGAATACTATGTTAAATTTCTCAAATATCGTAGTAAAAATTAACTAATGAAATGATCGAACTCGAGCAGATCAAAATTTTTAATTATGTGGGCAATATACTAAAATTTTATGTACCCAACTCAACCTGCTGTGTAACTCGAAACAACCCAAAGAGTGAGATACTCTACAAATTTCGTTTGAAACCATTTGTACCTATAGTAATTCAATATTAAATAACTGAGGAGCGTAGATAGACCCTTCTCTTACCCTCTTTACTTTAGAAACTGAGAGATAATGAGGCCAAATTGTCACCATCACTGATCCTTCTGGAACTCCTTCAGGTAATCTAATGACTACAACATCTTCTGGGTTAACACCATGCTCTTTGAGTGTCGCTATGCTCTTCTCAACCACTTCAGGGGACATTCCACTACTATAAAGATAGACTTTGTCAGAGTATTCGATCTTATCCATATGCCTTATTTGGTACTCCTTAGTTTCTAATATTGATTTGTATAACCTCCTGATAATGGACCGTAATACGAAAGTTTAAACGACTAAATGAATTTCAGTAGTTGTACCAACTACTAGTTAATGTTATACGATTGGTTATCAAAATATATTCTAGCAGTGTGAGAGTATGCTTTCATAAGGTCTGGAAAAATTGTCAATATTGATACCTTTTCACAGCATCTTAAACTCGTTTCGGTTTTTTATCCTATTTCAATGCCTCGCCCTGAATAAGTCTTCTAAAATTGAGACTAATCTACAACTCATCAATATGAAATTTGGACATGCAACCAGTACACTCATAAATTTCGTCTCCTACCTGTCCACCAACATTAAATCTAACAATCGTTGTGCATTTTGGACATCTCCCTTCCACACTTCTCTTCTTCTTCTGGGGTTTTGCTGTGCTTCTCCTTCTGCCCATGTCTTACTAAAAGAAATCTTTCACCGTTTTATAAATCACGTGCATAATAAAATGTGGAACGGGTAGAAATGAATCACTATAGGGAAATTAATGAATCTATCGACGAAATGTCTTCAGCTCTATAATTTCCACACAATGATAATTAATCGATTTCAGGAGAAATTTGACTGATTAGGGGCTTGAGAATGATTGCATCCTGAAATAGCCTCATCATCGCCGAATCAATTAAATGCCAGATAGAAAACATTACTTCGGCTGTGAATGTAAAAGATTACATCGAGGTATCCAAACCAAGGATTGTAATAGTGCTTGTGATCACAGCTATAACAAGCGCCCTAGCAGCAACTAGGTTTGATTCAACCCCTTCACTAGCTTGGGATTTACCATCAGCAACTCTCCTAAGCTTGGGGGTGTCCGGCGCATTAGCATCAATGGGTTCTAGCGCTTTAAATCATTATTATGATCGGGATATTGATAGCAAAATGATTAGGACATCAAAGAGACCAATCCCTGCCGGGAAAATATTAGCCCGAAACGTTCTTTGGTATGGCGCTTCACTTTGTGCATTGTCCCTGATACTGTCGTTTTTTACATTAAGTTTTGTTACTACAGGTATGATTGCGTTGGGAATATTTTTTTATGTAATTATTTACACCATTTGGCTAAAGAGAAATAACGTTTCTAATATCGTAATAGGGGGGTTCGCCGGTAGCGCCGCTTCCATGGCAGGATGGTCTGCGACAACCGGATCGGTGGATACCTTGGGTTTTCTTATAGGTTTGTTAGTATTTTTGTGGACACCTCCTCATTTTTGGTGTCTCGCAATTAAGACTCGAGAGGAATATGCCAGTGTAAATATTCCCATGCTACCTGTATTGATAGGCAATGAAAGAACGGCTGAATATATTCTGGCAAATACCGCAGTTCTACTTCCATATTCTGTTGCATTATACTTTTTCGGTTTAGGGCTAGTATATGTAATAGTAGCAATTTCGGCTGGTTCTCTCATGCTTGTTTATCATTACAAGTTGACAAGAAATGCTACTCCCGCATATGCATGGAAGGCTTATAAGGTAACTGCTCCATATTTAGTCGTAATTTTTGTAGCACTGGCATTTGACGCTTTATTTCATTATAGAATTTAATGGGAGTTTTTGAAAGGCTATGTAGAGGAAATTACATAACAAATTACATAATGTTCCCTTACAGTAGAAAATGAATCAACTGATTCTTAAAACAACTCACTACATTTACTTTTATAATGTTCAAATCA
>DASWDL010000004.1:0-12397 GCA_036395315.1 Nitrososphaeraceae archaeon | reverse complement strand
TTGTTCTGATAAGCTTGATGCGCTCTTGTTCTCCGATATCAGTAGACGATTGAATTGAATCGATCGCTTTGAGCTTCCAATAATTTTTTACTGCATTTTCTATCTCCATTTGAGCATGATAAACAACAGTACCTAAAGTCGTTAAAGAAAATTTTCCCTTATTCCTCTTAATCAGTCCAACCCGCAACAGTCTTCCAGTTCTAGAGTAGTATTGCTTTCTCGTAAGTCCTTTGGAACCCTTAAGTTGCTCACTTTCAATAACTCCTCTTGCAATTGAATCAAATAAATCTAGGGAGCTGTGATCTGCGATTGCTTCTATGATCTTTGCAGGGGAATCTACCTTCATCGATTTTTTACATAAGTAACAAGGAGTATAAAGCCGTGAGTTCTCCAAATACAGAGAATATAGAAACACAATCTCCAGATTGAAGAAAAAAGCGTGATAGTACCGGATATTTTCGAGCTAAAGTTCCTTCAAGAGTGATTTGATCTCCACATCTCCATTTAAGACAAAATGTCTAGATATATTCCCACACTGGGTCGGTAAGCCTATTTCTAGCGTTAATTCTTAATGTTTAGTGCCGTAGGTATTATATGACGTCTTTCCATAAGATACAGGTATCAGGTGGGTCAATGAGTATGTATCCATTGTACTAATTTCTCATGGTACCTTTACACCTTGAGGAATTTAGTGAAAAATAACCAGATGCTCCCAGAATAGGTTTTTGCATGGTCTCGCAGCCAAACTACTGTCAGCAGACGGCGTCACAAGGGAAAGTTCTTGTGCTACTTACGCAAACGTCTCATGTTTTAATAATATTAACTCGTTAAAATTGTTAAAGTAGAATACTTGAGGGGACAAACTTAAAGGAATTTTGTCTACATTGGTAATCCTGAGCTTGTGCAGGCGACTATTTTGTTGGGCTTTAATTGTAACTAAATTTAGAGATCTGGGTTGCAAGTTGAATAATCTTATCATAAGATCATGACTGCATAAAACGCTCCTCCATTTTGGAAAGTTGTGCCTGCAAATCTTAATCTATAAGTAATTTTGACAAGGCAGTATACTTTTAAGTGCTTAGTTTGCGTGTGATTGGTCATGTTAAAAATCTGTACATTTGTAATACTTCTGAAGTTGCATTTTAGATTACTTGAAACACTTTCATTGGACATATGAGAACTAATATAGCAGAATCCTCATTTTAGCTCATGCACACAAAGAACACCAATCCCATTTCATTTATGGATTGCGAGAAGGAGGGTCTCTATAAAGCGATCTTTTCTAGAAGAGACGTTCGTTCCCAGTTCATTACGCGTGAAATTCCAGATAATATCTTAGCTAAAATATTAAAGGCTGCTCACCATGCACCGTCAGTTGGATATTCTCAACCCTGGGACTTTATATTAATTAAAGATAATTCCACCAGACTGTTAGTTAAGAATTCCTTTATAAGAGAAAATGAAAAGTCGATATCGTTACTTCAAGAAGATAATGATAGGCAGAAACTATATCTTCGTTTGAAACTGGAGGGAATCCTAGATTCAGCTTTAAACATATGCGTAACTTATGATCCCACAAGATTTGGACCCTTTGTTTTGGGAAGAACCTCGATACCTGAAACAGGCGTTTATAGTGTGTGCTGTGCGATTCAAAATTTGTGGTTAGCGGCCAGAGTTGAAGGTATCGGTATTGGGTGGATTAGCATCCTTTCTATTTCAGACTTAAAGAAAATTCTTTCATTACCTGACCACGTCTTACCGGTGGCCTATCTTTGCGTTGGATACGTTAGCCAGTTTTATTCTAATCCTGACCTCGAAAATGCAGGATGGCTAGAGAGGATGGCTTTGCGCGAAGTTATACATTATGAAAAATGGAAGGGGCCACTAAATGACTCGTGGAAGGATATTGGTAAAGAGGCTGATAATTTGGAATAATATTTAGCTAATGCAAATGCTAATGCTTTAAGTACTCGATTTAAGATACGAAATATATTTTGAAATCCTGAATATTTTGCATCTCTTCTTCCTTGGCATAATTAAAGTTACATTATAGGCAAATTTATAATTTTGATGTGAACAAATTAACTATGACAAAATATTCTGAAAATTTTCTTGAGTCAATGAATGCGGTTCAGGTCCGATCGAAGGTAAATGAAGAAACTGTTGCTTTGCTGGTTTTTGGCGCGTGCGAGAACCATGGCGATCATATGCCGTTTGGGTCCGATTTTATTTTTCCGATTGAGGTTGCAAAGAGAATAGCCAAAAAAGTACATAACGTGCTAGTTTTACCTGCTGTTCCGTATGGAGTTAGCACCCATCATAAAGGATTTCAAATGACTGTGAGTCTACAATTTGATACTTTAGTAAAAATTATGTTTGATATCTTTAGTAGCTTAATTGCTAACAATATCAATAAAATACTTATCATTAATGGCCATGATGGTAACATTGGTCCCATTGAATCAGCTGCTAGATCTATAAAGGATATGCACACAGACGTTATAATTTGCTGCTTAGAGTCATGGTGGACATTGATTGGACAACTGGGAAACGAATTGTTTGATGTATGGAAAGGGTTGGGACATGGTGGAGAAGCTGAAACATCTGGCATGCTTGCTGTATGTCCTGAGTTGGTGAATATGGATCTTGCTCCCAGCGACGTAATTCCCGACTTACCTTCTAACGTGAGGATTTATTGGAATTTTGATGAGTTGACCAGTACTGGTGCAACTGGATCTCCCAGACACGCCACTATAGAAAAGGGGAGAAAACTATTGGAGACACTCGACAAAGTTTTAATTTCGTTCCTGCGAGAAATGGAATTAAATCATTGGAAATACGGAATTAATATGGGTCCAAAAAATAATCATGGTCAAACTGACCAATAGCTGAATTTCGGTTGGATCTAATTATGTCCTAATTCTAAGGCCACTTTTATCATGTCAATGTGAACGAAACTTTTTGATAAGTCCTTCTTTTATTGCGGTATGTTGGATCATATGGGCTGATTGGTTGAGGTCATGTCCACAATTACAGGAATTAAAATAGATTTCGCCTTTTATTTCACTTTATATTTAGCTCTAGCGATTAAATTTTTTCTTGCTATTTTAACATATTGCTTGTCCATTTCAGTCCCAACATATTTTACATTTAGGGAGATGCAAGCCATCGTAAACTATCAAGTTGGGTCTGATACTATGCAATAGTAAGCAAAGTTTAGGCAACTTTTCTGGAAATACAGCAGGATGAAGTCTTTTCTTTTGTATAGTTGGATATGGAATAAACCAAACGTTTCCCCTGTCTCTCTTATCCTGACTTGCAGACTTCCACCGTCCTATGTTGGTCTTGTCTTGATACGGTACTCCTATACCTAGTTTATCGAGTGGAGTTCTCCGCGACTTTGTTAAATGAAAAATAAACTCATGAACATCAGTTAGGAAACGATGACTTGTTATTGGTTTAAAATGACCTACAGATAAACTATGTAAGAATCCAGTATTTTTACCAATGTCATCCTTTTCGAACGAAATTGATTTTACCCAGTGGATCGTATTCTGTAATTTGTATCCGGCACTCAAAAATACTCTCAATACTTCAAATGGTATGAGGGGATCTAATAGTGTTCTACCTTTATTAAGAAAGTAAGATCCGTTGTCTCGTAATATTGAAATACTCTTTCTGGCCACATTATTTATCCAGTTTAAATATTCTTCTCTAGTAATATTGTCATCATACAAACTGTATCTTTTGTTGATATTATATGGAGGAGATGTAACAATTACATCAACCGTGAAGTTTTGCCTTAGGGCCCGCGTCATGAAATCTAGACAGTTTTCTTGATAAATGGTGTTAAGCTTGATACGAGGTGTCAATTTACCTCATGTGGTTCTTAGAGGTAAAATTGATTCCTGTGCAACAATAAATAGTGTCTTGAAACTGTTTGGGACATACGAAAAATATAATTGACAACTTTCATTTAACAATAATGAAATAACACTAATAACCTAAATTCATGAGTAATCAGGTAGGATTGTTCTAGAATATACAGAGGTTCGTATAACGAAATTTTTTCGGAGGTTGGAATTTCAATTCTCGTAATAGGGACCAACTCTCATTCTCTTTCCATTTGCATGACTTGTTACAAAATTTCGTCTCATTCTTATAGCCGCACATCGAGATGAATATAAAGTTAATTATCATAGACCCCGTAGCAGGTAAGCAGGTTCAACTTATGCAACTTGCATTAAGACTTCCCTTTCTTAAAATATAAGATTATCAATATATAGGTTAGATAGCTGCAAGGTGAATTAACAAAATGAAATGTCATCAATGCGATTTGAAGAAAATATTCCACTCATATGCAATTATTGCGGAGAATCCTATTGTCATTTACATCTTATTCCCATGAATCATTCTTGTCCGCAGTCATGGATGTGCATGAAGAACAGACACAGGATGACAAGGCCTGATGATAATTTAAATCAAAAGTATCTACGCTTTTTCCAAATCTAATAAGATTGAAAAGCTCTAGAACTGAAGTAATACATTTAACTGTCGCAACCATCCTAGTTATAGTAGTAGGATTATCTTTTACAAATTATAGGCAAGTATCGTGGCAATTTCTTTTGATATTCATCAGCGCCTTTCTAGTCCACGAGCTTGCTCATAAATTTTTGGCACAATTCTACGGTAGCTGGGCAGAGTTTAGAGCTCAGTTATACGGCTTACTAATAACAGCTATTTCCGCTATCCCTATGATTCCATTCAAATTTATAGCCCCAGGTGCAGTAGTGGTCGGTCTTAACGATAGAAACAAATTTGGAAAGGTAGCATTGATAGGACCTTTGACGAACCTTCTCATGGGCTTTGCCTTCTTGATCCTATACGACATTCAGGCAAGTTATGTCTTTAGCCTTGGCGCTTCCTTTAATAGCTGGATTGCAATGTTCAATTTGTTACCGCTTGGAGTACTAGACGGCCAAAAGATTTTTGACTGGAATAGGATTGTCTGGGGGATAACCTTGGCTTCAAGTTTGATATTATTCATTCTTTCTAACTTTGGATGATGTAAGTCGAATGGTGAAAGACCTTGATGATCGTACTCTTTTAATGCCGTGGCAAATATGAATGCTAAAAAGGATTCGTATGGCCTTTTTCCAAATACAGCTAAAAGCATGCAATTGACGAGCTAACGTTTGTTACTTTATCATTATCATCAACTTGTCATAATATTTTCTTACTAAACATTTCAATTGAAATGGAGTAATTGTGCTTCGTTTTGTTGTCTTTTGAAGTCTTGTCCAGCACAGGTTAGTAGATGGTTTAGCGCATTTTCAGTTTCAGGTTCCACCTATTCTTATCAACAATTTGAAGGCAATATTAGGTCCCATTTTCTGGCTAAATGCCAATTCAATCCATAACAACGCCAGATTTTCCAAGAGCTTTGCATTTGAAAGAGGACCGGAGTCTACCACATTGAAGCCAATTTCAATAGCCAATTTTCCTACTATGGACTTTGCTATCGGGTCATCCCCACAAAGGAAAGCATCAGCTTTCTCTGTACCAAATTGCAAATTCCCTAATGTCTTTGCACCAATCGCGTTAAATGCCTTAACTACCTTAGCCCCCTGAGCTAGCTTTGCAATCTCTTCCGCTGCAGATGAAGATGGCGGAGTAACAACTCTTTTTAGATCCGAACTCAGGGGATTCGTAGGATCGATTAAGATCTTCCTAGATAAATCTGGTGCAGCTTTAACGGTTTCTAAAGTGGCCTCCCACGGGATGGCTAGGACAATAACTTCTCCAAAAGTTACTGCTTGACCAATATTTTCAACTTGTATATTGCTATCCTGAGAACTGAGAAGTTTTTTAACTTTCGGACTTGCAAGATTTCGAACTCCAAACATAATTTGATGACCTCTTTTTGCCCATGCTTTTCCCAAGGTGCTTCCTACGTCCCCCGCACCAATGATTCCAATCTTCATCTGGTTAGAATTTGGATATTCTTATATTTCAGTTCTTACATTGCTTTCTCCAAATAAAATCTTCGTTATAGTTCTCTAACCAATTCAATTTGCAATTAAAATACCTGCATTTGGTGGTAATTATGAATCAAGAGGATGTCAAGCTCATAATATCGTAGGGCTTAACGGATGACTAATCTCCGTAATTGCAATCACCATAATATAGTTACTTATTCAGAACCATAAATGTATAAAAATGATTTATTGGTAGTAATAAGAGATAGGAAAGTGGATATGTCTGTTTCATGTTGCAGTTGCGGTAAAAAGATTCAAGACTATCCTGTATATTGCTATATGTGTGATGATTACTTTTGCTCTGATCAGTGCCATACGAATCATCACAACAAACAGTGGCAGAATTTTTGATAATTCTATCGAACTGTATTGTTTTAGGAAGTGTTATTATGAGATTGCAACTTCGTACAATGTACAACATTCAGGGCCCTCGCCGATACCTGTATTCCCGAGTTCAAAAAGCTTGAGTTTAGAGGGATCAGCCGTTTAATGAAGACGATCTCACGATTGAATGAATCATCTCTAAGCCAACTTCTCCTTGTGACTTTTCAAGAATATTACCTACCATTATTCTTTTCGAAAGTACCTAGCTTTTCGGTTAGGGTCAAAATATCGATCAATTTAATACTGAATGAAGTCATAAAAGTAACCACGAAATCTCAGCCTCATAGATCATCTATTGCGAATGTGTGGTAACACATATTGCATTTGAATTTCTCTTGCCCTGGCTTTCCAGATAAAACTTCGAGCTGACTTTTAGTCTTGCATTTTGGGCATTTGCCATAAATCGTCTTTCGAGGTATGTTATATTATTTCATCACGCTATTATTTATACTAATGCCATTACCAGCGAAAGAGAGTAAGCACGTATATGGTAACTATTGCAGGAGATTATCGAGGTCTGATTTATGGTCTTACAATGAATATGAGTATACTAATTCAATATTCGAATCTAAATGGGGGGTGTAATAACAGGAGCGTCACTGTCATATTTGATCATCATCAGGTTACACCATTCTCTCAATTTGGAAGGACATATCTTAGTCCAAGACTACTCAGTGTGAGTCTTAGTCAGCTGGTTGTCAATTGGGATGTGTTACTGCTCGTATTTCCATAAATTGTTGCTACTGCATTTTTAAGAATATCAAGGTACTTGGTCGGTACCAAAGTCCCGTTATTATTTAGCACTAGGTTAAAACTTGCAGTATCTGCGCTATTATAATCCCATTTCCAGAACGCTGTACCCCATAGCTTAGCCTTCTTGAAAGCAGCAAGTATTTTATCTGCACTGTCCTCGGTTAACTGACTTAGACCTGGATTAAGTTTGAATATCCCCGCTTCTCCTGGAGTTCTTACAACGTTATTCCATTCTCCAATGTAAAGAGGAATGCCAGTCAGATCTCTTGTTTTCAAAAATGTATCGAACCGTTGCTTTTGGTAGGCATCTCTATCAGGGACTCCATAGACACTTATTTTGAATACGACATTCTGCTTATCTAAAGGAGCCATCTTCGCCAAATTCTGAGGAGTGATGTTAATTGGGCTCTTCAGGTCTACAGGTACATTCATACTATAAGCGATTGTTTTTTGGGTCGCATTCCTTAATTCTCCGGTAATAAAGCTATTGAACTCCCCTATTTTGGACCATTGATCGACGCTATCTACATGAGGTTCACTCAGAATTTCGTACCCCAGCGTGCTAGTGTGATTATCCACATTACTAACGATTTTTTTAAGAAATTCTGCCATCAAAATCCAGCCATCTTTTCCTTGACTATCTTTTACTGATCTATTCCACCAATCACTCCAAAAAGTTTTTGCTGCAGGGTCCGGGGTATTGCCTCCACCACCTTTAACATACTTTGAATTATTTTGGAAAAGCGAAGACGGAAATCCTGTACCTTTTCTTTCAAGCCATGAAGAAGTGTGCCATTGATGATTATCATAAATGACTTTCACGCCATATTTGTCCGCCGCATTAGCCACAGACTGTACTTCTTTCATGAAAGCTTCAGGATTCTTCTCATAGGCCTCCCAATAGAACAAAAATCTTACATGGTTCAATCCAGCTTGAGAAATCAGTTTAAAACTGTCCTCGATGTAATTGGGAGGTGCTGAAGGAATCTCATAATTATTCTGTTTAACATTTACATACGCTCCCTTCATAACTACACCATTTAGGGGTTCTGTAATGGTAAGCTGAGGTACCTGTGCATGGGAAATTACCGAAGTGTTCCCACCCAGAATGGCAGCCAAGAGAGTAAAAATCAGTACTTTAGAAATTACGCTTATCAATACTTTAGAGCTGCCTAGAGCATTTAATATGCATTATGATAAGATATATATAAAGAACCTAGATCATTGGAAATTCCGTCGAATTGGCAGATTTTGTCTCGCTCAAATCAGATTTCGGTTACCTAATTAAGTCCTATTCCTAACACTTTAGACCTATAAGGTAATCCAAAGGTAACAGAATCATACGTATGGACGGAATCTATTATATGAAAACATTGTCCTGTTGCGAAGCAGGCTTTGACTGTGATTAATTAGTTAGGGGTGGAACAGAAGAAGAGATATTCGAAATCGGCGGAGAACATGCTGTAAGGGAACATAAAATGAAACCTGAGGATATAACCCTGGCGTTCAAAAATAAATTAAGAAGTCTAATTCGTAATTCTGATTAGAGTATCGTTCTACTTTTCGAACATGCGATTTGGAATAAAAGTTCACATGTAGATGAGAGCTAGGTTCTATTCAAACTTCAATACTTTGTTGCAGCAATAGTGCATAGGATGAAATTCAACCTACAAGTAACGAAAACAAACAGAAACATTTTACAACATAGGTAGTTGGATATTTTTATAAACCATCAGCCCATTATAATATGAATGTCTCAACTTCGCATTAAACTGGAATTTTTATGTATGATTCCATTAGTAGCGGCTTTAAATACAATTGTGTCGCAAGCCAATTTACAACCCGATTCGAGGGACACAGAGATTGCGTATTTTATTATTTTAGGAGACAGGAGACAAGAGTCACAGAGCTTGCCCTCTGGGCAGCGATGTAGAAATTGTTCATCGAATAGCTTTTTTCTCCAAGAAACACTCCAGGATAATATTACTTATGACAGGCCAGTAATATGTGAAAAATATGTATGCGATAATTGTGGTAGAGAGACGGAGGTCTGGAAGTATTTTGACTAGGGGGATACTCGCTACCTCTACTCTCGCGTTGAATATGCTTAACTGTATTGGAAATCCCCTGACTTTGAACTTACAAATTTTGGACTTTTAAATATCCATAAACTCTCTTGTTTGGAAGAAAAAGGAGAATCTCACCATGGAAGGTAGAGTTTTATGATTCTGTATACAAAATATATGATAAAGATAGTAATTTAACAGGATACCTTTTTCCCCGTTATCCGAAATTGCAGGAAGAAAATGAAGACAGTGCAATAATGAAATTGCACAATTCTCACAGTGTTGCATATGGTGCAAGTCTGATGTTACCCATGATTAAATTGGATTTATTAGATATTGAAGAAGGTCAAAATTTAGATGATGTATTAAGCCATCTTACTGACAATATAGAGAGAGCAAAGGAATGGAGAGAATGGTACCTTTCTAATAAAAGAAAGTATGACATACTAGAGTGTCTGGTATATACTGCAAGGGAGGATAGACAAATGCTTAGTATTGTCATGGATTTAGGTTCAGAATTCACATTGGGTACAAAAGAAGTTGCAAGCTTCATAACTCCCATTTTAGAGAATTTGTCAGAACAGGGAATGATTTGATGACATTTTCAAACCATTATTTTCGATCCTCTATTGGTAACAACAATACACTCACATAAAATCAGAAGAATCTGGAAATAGTCTAAACATCCCGATAATCGAATTTCTGCGTATGGTGCGATTAGAAAGTCTTCCGTATGAATACTACATCATATCACTTGGTTAACAACCTGCTCATGAAAATCCGACAAAGATTTACCGAAAAAGATCTTCTTGATTAACCTATGTATTACATACCGGGTAGGTAAAGGTAACTAGTTATGTTTTTGATATTCTGCGCATTAGCAGTATTTACAATGTTAGTCACACAATCCGTGATCTGAAGGCCCAGTAACCCACGACAAATGTACCAGTCATACCAGTTATTTTATCATCCAAGATAACTACTGCATTAGTACTAACAGGCATTCGGCTATGCAGACTCATCCGTTCAAGATTTTGTCCTTTGAACTTGCATGTTTACGGCCAAATATAGGAATGCCAAAGCAATGATCGCCTATAGTTAACCGTTATATAAGGAGTATAATACTTATAAAATTGTCTTGTTATGAATGGATAACTCATTACTCTGTCCTATATGCAATAACCTTCTGATATCAGACGTAGAATGCGGAGAAGTCTTCTGTAGTACTTGCGGCATAGTCACAGTGGACAGGACCGAGCAAGCAGGTCCAGAATGGCGTTCATTCAATTTTGTTGAAAATAGGAATAGCCAAAGAACAGGAGCACCTCTTTCTCTTGCACGCCATGATAAAGGATTGTACACTGTGATCGGAAATACTATTAAAGATGCTAGCCACGAAATTGATAGTTATCTTTACCCATCGATACGAAGATTAAAGACCTTGGACAGCAGGACACAGTTGGATGCTTCCACTAGAAATCTCAAGGAAGCTTTTAGTCAGCTTGATAGGCTTAGACATAAGCTGGGATTATCTGAAAACATTGTAGAAAAAGTTGCTTATATTTATAGGAAAGCTCATGAAAGGAAACTAGTCAGAGGCAGAACAATTTCTGGGGTATTGGGAGCTGCTGTTTATATTGCCTGTAGAGAAATTGGAAACCCTAGAACCATGAAAGACATCGCAAGAGCAATAAACGTAACCCACAGAGAGCTTAGAAGAAATTACGGCATTCTTGTATTGGGTCTTGATTTGAAAGTTCCATTGATTGATCCAATGAATTGTATTAATAGAGTTGCAAATAAAATTGGCATTAGCGAAAAAACTAGACGTCATGCTATGGACCTTATGTCGATTGTTACCGAAAGGAGAGAATCAAATGGCAAAAATCCGATGGGTTTGGCTGCTACAGTGCTCTATCTGTCTTCCCTGGCTCAAGGAGAATACAAGACACAACTGATATTTGCTGAGGCAGGAGGTGTAACTGAGGTCACGATCCGAAATCTTGTAAAGGGAATAAGAAAACAATGTATGGTTCCGTAAAGTTGGAAGTTGGGTAGTCTTCCATTAAATAGCTCAAGCTTAGACCGAAGACGCTTTAGTCACTGTCCTTGGATGAGATTTGATGCTTCGAAAGTTGACGTAGGTTTTGTTAAATTGTGTACAACAGATTCATTGGTCTTTTCCCTCTTCGTAGGTCAAACTAATTTTGCACTTCCAACAAACATGTTTTATGCAACCGTTTCAGATATTAGATCTCAGATTTCTTGTTTTACGCAAAGCCAGATTAGTTGCCTAGTTTTCTTAGATCAGTCCATAAGTACGTGTTTGACACTAGTCTATCCTTGTTTTTCGAATTTGATTATCCAATGTCCAGATTTTCTACCTAATATTAAGGTGCCAACATAATTTCCCTTCCGATATACCTTTGCGTATTCTTTACTACCCCCAATTAATGATAGTAAGATATTATCCTTTTGGTGGTAACCCCCCTCTATTACTTTTATGCTTAATTTTTGGCTAGCTTTCAGTATAATTCTTCGGGCATCTGACCATTCACCTTTCCAAGATAGGACTTCGAAGGTACCGAAATGTACAGTGGAAATGGAGTAGCCCTCAAGCTTGCACTCATAATTTTTACCATTTTTCCTAGCGAAGGAATTCATCCAGTTTGTTGCTTTTTCTCCCATCCCTTCCTCGACGGCAAAATTATCAGCACTTGCCAATATTACAGATGCAGGGCCCCTATTATTTTAAGGAATTTGTCATGTAGAAGATAAGGTACCTACCCGATGAAGTGTCTCAATTTTGTCAGTGAAATTCTAAACTTTCATTCTGCCGACAGTTCCAAAACGAACACGGAAGTTTCGAAAAGTTTCTTGAGTCTAGTAGTATTTTTTTCTTTTCCCAATATAGTACAGTCCTTTCTTAGAGGTAAACTTCTAGCTGCCGACTTGAACGTTACGCATTATGAAGTAATCCTGATAAGACTCTAACAATATTAATATAAAGCAAGTCTGTGGGTATCCATGTGTAACGTAAATTAAGGCTTGATACGGGATGGAGAGAATAGGTAAGACAAATGATGGCCAAGAACGGATAACCAATAAGAGCTTAACCTGGATAGACATACAGAAACCAACACGTCAAAAACTGAA
>DASWDL010000003.1:0-3862 GCA_036395315.1 Nitrososphaeraceae archaeon | reverse complement strand
ACTTAGATATTAAGTAACATTCCTTATACGCCTTAGTAAACCGGGACAAAGATGTTGGAGCTTGCGGCTGGAACAAAAATAATGCTGATTGGAGGATTATTCAAAATTGTCTGCTCAGGTAAAGCCTCAATATTCTCAGCTTTGATATCAATCAATAATCAATAAGATTGGATTGATTTTCAGATATATTCTACTAATTAGTAAATGAATTAAACATGAACCTAAGTTTGGTAATGAATTTCTAATGAAAATGCTAATTGCGCTAGGAATTAATGAGGTGAGCTCTAATAAGTAATGAAGATCAATACCAAATCATGGCGGAAAATAGAAATCAACTTCACTATAGAATAGAGACGCTAATGAAATACTATGGAATTAGAGACGAGGAAAAATTGTTAATGTATTTAAAAGATCAAGAAGCTAAGGTTCAACCCTCAGTAAATAAGTGACAGAACACTTTTTCCAAAATTCTGAAAGTAGAACTGGTAACACAGAGTGAGTAGGATATAAGAAACAATAATAATTGGAGTGATAACAGACTTCACCCAAGTACTTTTGGCCTGTTGAAGGCGACAAGGTATGATGATGGGACTCCCGCTCATCATATGCTCGTCGAAAACCTGGGGCATGTCAAATATTCAATTGGTAATTTTTATTTAGCTACTGTTCTAAACTTATTCTCTTAATGGATGAACTGGCTGGTAACAGAGGATTTGAGAACAGTCGGCATTTGCTGGTCCTTATCATGACCTATTACCTTAATTGAATTATATCTTGTTAAATTAAAATTATTATCCAGACTACACAGCATTTTTGCTGTTAAGTCATTGCTTCCGTTCACTATAATATGATTTTTCCCGTCGTACACATATATCCATGTTGAGTAGTCATTATATCCTCCCGGACCTGCTGATGTAGCTTCTTGAAATATTTTATTATTATTCCAGTCGAGATAAACTTTACAATCAGCGGACTCATTATCCGAAGATGAACCAAAAACCGGCAATTCGCCGACGGGTACTTGGTGATTAGCGGGAGGAAAGGAAATTTTAATGCTTAATTTGTCAGGTACATTCGGAAACAGTCCATATGATAAACCATATGATAAACCCAAACAAATGAATACTATTAGTGCAAGACAAGGTTCAGTATCTTTGCGGATTATGAACAAATAATTATCCTCCGATAGATAAGGGGCTCAGAAAAATTTTCTTGACTTATGAAGGCTTTTTTCTTTGGATTTAAAAATATCAAATTGAAGGTATCAAAGTTCCAAATGTGATTTAACCATCTAGGACATTAGAAAAATTGTTGCGAGCCTCAACTTCATTTATTCGATTATGGGGTACTTTGGGTGACGGTTTGACTTCCAGAGCCCTTACGGACTAGAAGTAGACAAATCAGGCATGGTATATGTAGCGGATACTGGTAATAGCCTCACTCAGAAGTTTAAAAACTATGGCATCTTTATCAGGACCTGGGGACCCAGGGCACGGCCAATTTGATTGTCCGCTCGAAAGAAGTCGTAATTAATTATATCAAAAATTCTATTTAATGGTAGAATTAACAAAACTAGCCAGAGTGAATGTATAGAAGCTTGGACTACAAAAGAAGATAGAGCTATAGGCGATGCGGACTTTGGAGAAGTCAGAGAGGTTCATTCAGATTATGTTATTACTGAAAGGGGTATTATCGATAAGGAGTGGTTCCATATCCCAAAGCAAGAAGATGCAAGGATATGATAATAATACGTTCACTTTAGGCTAACAGAAGAAGAAGCAACGACACTTTATCTGAGGCATTAGAGAACAAGCGAGAAGAAAACTAACTGGAGATGAATAGCCTAGTACTTATTTATTTTCTGGGCGCAACTATCACAATAACTTTCAACTATGGTGGCACCTTCAATCTTAAAAGTGCAGTCTGAGTTGCTTCACTTCCACACGCTATACAGAAGTAACCTCTGTCTTTAGTCCTTTCGCCCTTTTCTATTCGCTTAAACTCGACTTTGCTTCGATTCTATCATTATTTCTAATATCCTATATCATTATTCCTCTTGTCTGACATGTCTAAGTCAGGAGCTTCGTGTCGACTAGGAGTTTAAAATTTCTCTGGGTCCGCATATCACGATATCGGGGATATTCGGATGCTGAATCTGACTCCTTGAAATACGCTTGTATTTCGTTCAATCTTTCCATAGAGCCATCACGAGCTCTAATTTCTGAGAAAGATGAACCTGTTCTTAAAAGTTGCAAAAATGAACAAACTTGAGTATCCGTAACCCCGTGCTTTATGTCATATTCAATTCTTTTACAGACTCTACCAATTCTGCCATACTTGTTGTTTATTCTTTTTCCCACCGTGATGCATCTTCAGCTAAACCTGTCACAAATTTAAGAAGAGTATTTTCCATATGTTTAACATGCCATTCCTTCATAGTATAACTATTTTGTTCCATTAGAGAGTAAATATACAGCATCGCCGTAAATAACATAGCATATAATTCCTATAAGTAGACCTATATTCAATGACTTTAGCCGTCCTTTACAGTTAGATATTTCCGGGAGTATTTGCTTACATTACAGATACGAGCATCTGTCTGCTATGGATTTGGGCCGAAGGTGTTCATGTACCAAATTTGCACTTGACAGCCGATAATATAAAAAAAACCTAAATCAAAGGTATAAGCAAGTTTCGGAATTACAAGGGGAATGCTATTACTCCAAAACATTTATCGCAACTAGGACATGAACAAATGGCATACTCGAACTTTTCTCCGCCCGGCTTAAGACCTGTTTCAAAAGAGATTTTTGGTGTTGAGAATTCTTTATCGCATTCTGGACAAATAGTCATTGATGTCTTTATAGATTAGCACATTAAAATATGTGATGCTATTATACCAGTAAAGTACTCTCGGTTATGAACAATATGGTACGTGCGTACTTGTCAATGGTTCACGAAATTGGTTTATGGAAAAGCTATAGCGTTTATGTAGCCAATATGAAATAGCTGGTCGATGAATCAAGATACTTTTGTTTTGCACAATCTAGGCACAGCGTATAAGATAAAATAAACGCTGTTCTTAGTGGCTAGTACTACATTTAAAGATCCAAGATTCAACTATATCAAGTTCGCAAATAAATTAGTGGGTTGATAGTTTTTGAAAATCATAAAAAAATGGGTGTTATTTTCTACTGGACCTTTAATTCCTTGACTTCGAAAGGCGGTATATTCATATCTAGATATTCTTTTAATCTGAACTCGATATCATTAGCCGTTAAATCCTCCATGCTGGGAGAACCTATGTCAAAGGATACTTTGTTGGGATCAGCTTTGACATTTGTTATAACAAAATCTGCATATTGATTTGTAATTTCGTTGACCCAGTAATGGACTTCATCTATCTTTTTTACATTCGAAACCTTCAGCTCGACCTTTACAGGTTTAAACCTAGAAGCACCTCGCATCTGGCACGCAACCACCTCACAGCCAACCTTAATGGTAATATGGCTTGCAATCGGTTTAGGTAGGTTAGTTGTTGAGTAATCTTGGTTTGTAAAGGCATATGTAATCGCCATAAAGCAGTAAAGCCAAGAGGAATTGGCCGTTATGTCAGTGGACAGAAGCGCTGTCAAATATGTCAGATATTCATAAAGTGGGATGGCTTCTGGTGTCCTTGTTGTGGATACAGACTGAGGACAAGACCTGGTAATCTAAGATTTAAGATAAAATTTCGGAAAGAAGAATTGAAAATAAAACAAGTAAGCCCTCCTAATTCACTGAATTGTATTAGTTGAAAGTGTCTCCCAATATACTCAGTTTGACATATTGACACGAACTAAAATAACCGATCTTTCTAAGC
>DASWDL010000002.1:0-4204 GCA_036395315.1 Nitrososphaeraceae archaeon | reverse complement strand
CTAATGCTAATATGACAAGGGACAGCAAACTTAGCACGGGAGATAGCTAGCCGCCAAATATATAAATTGAACTTGCTTTGCCTGAGATATGTTGACAACCTGCCTGACCTTAATGAACTATGGTGAACTTTTACTCTTATTTGTGAACTCGTAGGCTAATGGTTTAAACGATATGAAGAATGAGTTGTTCCGTAAATTCCTTAGGCCCGAGCTCTTAGTGCTTATTCCCTTAGTCCTGTCTGCATACACTCATTTATGGAATGCTGCAGGTTTTCCCTCGATTCATATCGACGAAGCCCATTATATGAGAAGAGTTGAGCTTGTAATAAACGGATTGGGACCTCAAGAGTCAGCGCTAACAGGCTATCCTCGAACTTATGATCATCCATATTTTGGACAGTTATTTCTTGGTGGAATACTGAAATTGATAGGTTATCCCGATTTGTATTACAATAAGATTAGTATCGAGTCAATTGAAGTACTTCACCTCATACCAAGATTTGTGATGGGAGCACTTGCAGTTCTTGATACATTTTTACTCTACAAGATCGTTGACGTCCGCTACAATAGGAGGGTCGCGCTGATTGCTGCTGTCCTTTTTGCGGTTATGCCAATGACTTGGATATTTAGACGAGTCTATCTTGACACACTTTTGATGCCATTACTTTTTTCTTCAATTTTGTTTGCATTGTATTCTGGTAACCGAAATAAAGTAGGTGACGTGAGGCCAAATCTTGTCGACAAAAGAATTCTGATCTTACTTTCTGGAATCTTCTTAGGTTTAGCCATATATACGAAGATTCCAACCTTCACTTTGATCCCTATTGTAGCGTGCATAGTATACTTTAACACGAAAAGTGCTAGGCGTGTCTTAATGTGGATTGTACCTGTATTGCTGATTCCACTACTCTGGCCACTACAAGCATGGGTTTTGGGTCAAACTGACTTGTGGTCGCAGTGGGTCCTCTGGCAAACAGACCGTAACAAACCTCTGGAACGCTCTTTAAATTCTTTCTTTCAGATAGATCCTGTCATAACCATTGCGGGGATTGCCGGACTAGTCTATACTAGCCTAAGGAAGGACTTTTTCCCTCTTATTTGGGTAGCACCGTTTCTGGTATTTTCTTACCTCATCGGGTATATACAATATTTTCATTTGATCGTTATTTTCCCAGCGTTTTGTATTTCGTCAGCAGTACTACTAGAGTCGATTCGACTGAAGTTGATTGAACGTGGTAGGAAGATTTTTTCTAATATTATAATAGTGGCGATACCTATACTGGGAGTCATTGTTACAACAATGCTGATAACCCTCAATGTCAATTCGAACAATTTCGCAATCTATGCATCGATTGCAGACCATTTACCTAATAGTGGTAAAGCCACTATGATAGGTAGTCACTGGTGGGACTGGAATTCTTATTGGATAACTCAATTTGTCTTAAAGAAAGATCACGAGCTCATAGATCCCTTTTTTGACCCTAATTTCAGAAATCCAGTTAAAACTCAAAAAGTGCTTCTTGAGGATGACCCTATTTTCAATGCATCTCTCTCCCACAAAATTAGAGGCTCGAACATAATGGAGATAAGAAAACTATACAGTAATTCCAAGCCGGTGGCAGAATTCGTGGACAATATGACACACAACATGCCGACTTATTACCCTTATAATATCTTACATACCATGGTTGAAAACGAAAACCATCCGCAGGGTAAAATTACTATCCGAACAAATTATTAATCCAAATCGAAAAAAGTAGTCTTCGGGAAGGCATAATTGTTGAATTTCATTGCAACCTCGGGGAGGAAGGGGTCTAAAACCTGGCTCATGGTTTGCATTCCACTTGTGCTCTCCTGTATTACACATTTCTGGAATCCGGTTGGATTTCCACCCATCTACATCGACGAGGGACATTATTTGCGAAGAACTGTACAAGTTTTGAATGGGTTGGGCCCTCAAGAATCCTTATCCGTTTATGAATTTCCCTTTGATCATCCATATTTTGGGCAGACGTTTCTCGCGGCGGTTCTGTCGTTATTGGGGTATCCTCAATCTCTCTCTCCATCACTCGAGACGGCGGAGAACTCTGTTAAATTGCTCTACGAAATACCCCGGCTAATGATGGGAGTACTCGCGGTGATAGATACCTATCTTGTATTCAAGATAGGTGAGAGGCGGTATGGTAGAACCGTAGGATTCATGAGTTCGACTATTTTTGCTGTAATGCCTGTCACCTGGTTTCTTAGGATGATTCTTTTAGAAAATATCATGCTTCCCTTCTTATTGTCATCCATCTTACTCTTCACATATGTAAACAAAGGAAATTACATCATGAAGAAATTTAGCTTAATTACTCACCACAGGGATTTTTTTCTTGTTTTATTTTCAGGCATTCTGTTCGGATTGGCTTCTTTCACAAAAGAATCAACTGTTACCTTTATTCCACTTTTAGGTTATCTAGCCTTTACAAGCACGGACAGAAGATGGCGTTGCAGGACAAAAATTGTGGTAGTATGGATTATCCCAGTCATAATTATTTCTAGTGCATGGCCGCTTTATGCGGTAAGCACAAACCAATTCAACAATTGGCTCGGTGGAGTAATCTATCAAGTAGAACGACAGGAAAGAGGGATCGCTGAACCTTTGAACGCCTTGTTAGAGATCGATCCAATGTTCTCCATATTGAGTATTTTAGGCACAATCTTTGCCATCTTCAGAGCGGTAGTACAGAAGAGTAGGGATCTATTTTTCTTCTTCTGGACAGTACCGTATTTTTTGTTCCTCTTTTTCATTGGTGGGGCTGTAAAGTATTTTCACTTCAGCCTTTTAGTCCCTGTTCTGGGTATCGAAATAGGTCTCTTCATTATTTTCATTTCAAAAACTTTCAGATGGAAGGAACATAGTATAAATCCTCTACACATACTTGCTGGAATCGCTGTATTCGGATTTTTAAGTACAGTACTAATGGTGTCTAATAACCTCACTGCCGGGTATATTGAGATGTATTCATCGATATTACATGCGTTACCGCAGAGTGGAGATAATGCAAATATGGTTACTATGATCGGAAAACACTGGGCCCGTAGCTTTTATTGGATCCCAAAGTATGTCTTCAATCAAGATGTCAGATTTAAGGTTATTGATCCAGTACTGTTTCCCAAGTACGAGACTAAGGATGATAAAGTGATGCTTCTCCTCGATAAAAGTGGTGTATCCCTGATTAAGGATAATGAAAATCAGGAAGAATATATACGTCAAATAAGAAACCTTTATAATAATTCCACTAAAAAGGATTCAATAACAGAAAACTGGACACAAGCATCCTATCCTTCTTATTACCCATTCACCAGTCTCGACAGCGTTCTTGGTAAAATAGGAAAGCTTGATATTCGTACTGATTACTGATTACTAAAAATCTGGAATAAGGATTGTTTTTGCTCGAGCGATTAAGACACTTTAAAGTTTAGGTATATATAATCTAGTAAGATTGCTGGTAATATATCAAACAATGCGCCTAGATTTATCTTTGGGGATAGAGGTTAGACCGTTTAGAAGTTTAGAAGTTTAAGGATGAAATTTAGCGCTTGGATCTAATCGTTCAAAATTTTCCCAGATATTTGTGAATATTCTCTCTGGGTTTGGCTCGGCTTCAAATGTCGCTAGACAATACAACATCGTGTTAAAATCTAACACTTTACTGGATGGTAGAATTAGTGAGGTTTCCATTTCTGGTAATGCCAGTTTGTTCCTGGTTTGAAGTAGGCAAGTTTAATGTATTAGGTAAAGATGAGGAAGTTTGTTTTTCATTTCTTACCTTAACTGAAGTAATTGCGGAATCCTTTCCGCCTTTATCATCTGTAATTGTCAGTTTGAAGACCAGTATGGAATCGTGCGTGACGGAAGAAGCTTTGAATAGGGCGACGGGGTTATTAGCGTTCTCTAGATTAACTTTTGGTCCACTTATCTGTTGCCATAAATAGGACTTAATTTTGCCATCTTTATCTTTACTCGCCGAACCGTCAAGAGTTACTTGAGAACCTTCAATGGAGATCTTGTTCGTTCCAGCATCGGCACTAGGAAGAATATTTCTTGTTATCGGTTTTTCGGCGTGCCGGTCAGTAGTCTCAACATTCGGGACAGGTAGCGATGTTTTGTTATCTTCGGCGGTCAAAACTTGCTTCTTCTGATCACTACTTTTTAAAT
>DASWDL010000001.1:0-4273 GCA_036395315.1 Nitrososphaeraceae archaeon | reverse complement strand
TAACAAAACCAGCTCTAGTCTCATCTTGACAATCGATATAACAAATATTTCAGAAGTAGAATCGTGAACGCAAACTTCAGATGGGATGATGTAATTAAGAAAGAAGCATCGGGGGTAGATGGATACGATCTCGGTGAAGTTCAAGAAGTAGAAGCAGACACAGTCGTTACTAAAAAAGGGGTTTTCGATAAGGATCGATTTTACCTGCCAAATAGTCTTGTGGAAGCATTCGATGGCGATTTTCTACGATTTCGAATAACGAAAGAAGAAGCACAGAACTACCGTCGTGACTAGTGATTGAGTTCAGATGAAATATTTGGAAAAAGAATAAACGGCCAGACCCAGAAAAATTTGAAGTATCGACTAGTTCATATGCCGGTCATGTTTGGTATACTGGTCGGAGTTCATGGAAACTAATAACTTATGTAAAAATTCCCCATCCAAATAAAATTTCGTTGCACTGTTAATGGGAGCGTGGAAAGTATCAGATCCTATTGCCATGAGCCCTCTCCCCGAAAGTTGTATTGCTTGTGTTGCCGGATCGGTACCAAGATCCAGTATTATGCCATCCACAATTTTTCTTTCTCCAGCTCTAATTTCGATCAGTAACTAAATATTCAAAATACCATGGCATCGCTTGTACTTCTTGATTCTTGTATAAATTACCAATTGGTAAGGCTTACTTCACCAAGGGGCAACATTAAAATGATTTCAATGATTTCAACACAATCTCTCCAAGCAAGTATAAATTCTTACGATTACAGTCCGATGGTTCGGGCGCGGCTGACTGACCAACTGAACTAGACATAATCTTTCGATGCCTGAAGCTGGAAGAATCACATGTATCTTTGTAGGCGTGGGTCCCAGACAATAATAAATATCAAGCCAAATAGTGATATTTAAGTAATTAATGACATAATATAGCATATGGAAAATAATTCAAAACCCGATGATTCTGTCAAATTAAGCAAGGATACGTCAATTTCCACCACTCGTTATAAACCGATAAAGAGACCATCTGCCGAAACTGACAGTACATTTGTCAAGGTGCTGGATTCCATAATTAACGGATTGGAGCAATCGGTTGGAAGACGTACATATCTTTGCGGTAATCCTGATTGCGGAACATTGATCATTTTTCACAGCAACGAACCCAGGCCGGTAATTTGCCATAAGTGTGGACTCGAAATCGACTGGGAAGGAGAATACTTGACTAGAATAAGGGTATGTCCAAGGTGTAATAAAGAATATGACGCTATAGCAAACTATTGCTCGTATCACTATCCGTCTGTTCAGTTGATAGAGAAAGAAATAGAAAAGTAGAATTGTATTAAATTTACCCACTAATTATCCTCCATATTATGGAGCCAAAGAAGTGGCTACGGAGGTTTCTCCAGAACATCCACATGATTATATTACTAGTTTATTCTCAGTAAGGATGATTTCGATTTGTAAATTTATACGAGTTGAGCTTAGTGTAGCATTAATACACTTCAAAAACGTTAATAATTCCTCATGTTGGAAGCATTCAAGGTAAAATCAGTTACCTAGAGGGGCATGGATTCGAACGCATCCGTGCGCTTTTGTTTTCGAATTTAGTATCGATCCAAATAATTTAAGTTCTAGTTAATTATCTCGTGCTATGTGAAAAGGAAGCATAGAAAAAAGTGGTTGTTGGGCCACACCATTCAACTTCCACCTCAGTATTGAATCATGAACCCTAATTACTAAACACCTTAAATGTTGTCAATCGTCGTTATCGTGGTGGTGATGTTTGTAGTGGTGATGATGGCCGTAGTGATGCCCGTGACCTGAATCGGCAAAGGCGGAGTCAGCTATGAAGAGTGGACTTGTTGTCATAAGAATTGCAATTGCTGCTACGACTATTCCAGCTATTCCAAATGTTTTTGTTTTTATAAACATTACCAACTTCTAATAATTGTAATTAATTTAATGCTTCCTTAACTAAATTAACTAGGTCAGCCCACATTACCCTCCAGAATATCAGTCATTTTCCTGTTTAATTTATGTATAATTCTTCGAGTTTTATCCGTTGTTAATTGCGTGGTTAGAGAACGAAATTGCGAAAATAATTACAGTTAGATCTTCAATCATAATTACTAACATGATCTTGAAAATCGTTATGACATTATCAATAACTTTTTTAAGGATACTAAGTTAGGGATACAAGACACATAAAAGACTGGATTTTTATGATGTCAATATAGGGATCAACGTGCCACATTGGTCAGCTATGGGTTATTCTTCAATTCTAATCAAAAATTCTCCATTTGATGAACTTGTTTTATCACGTTCTAAAATTAATAGACTTTCTATATTTCCAAACTGACTAGGATTAAAATTGTACCAGTCATAACCATAAGTGGTCTAACACCAAGACTATTGTTCTCTCCAATTAGGAATGAAAGCAAAAATTTTTAGGAAAATTTGATACAATTGTACCATTGTGTCAATAAGATTACGGAATAAAATTATTTAGGGTTTATATATTCTTTGATCTAACAATTGCCAAGAAGAACAAGACTAAAATCGCGAGAGTCAGTCCCGATATTGTTACATCTGTAATAGGAGTGTCCAGCGAACTATAGACATTACTCATATAGTCAAGTAGTTGTTGAATACCAAACAGTGCGAAAATAATCATGGCATAAATTATTATCTTTAGTCTAGTTTTTCTATATGCAGTGATCGAAAGAGCAAGTAATAAAAGCGAAAATATTCCGATTCCGGCTGCTATTATATTTTCTATTCCCTCAAATGGATCGAACTCAAGCATAATTGAGGACAGAATTGTTAGTAATGTCAACATAAGTTCATCACTACCATCTATTTCATCTCCTTACCACTAGACAATGATAGAAACATTTCTACAACTCTCATACTCCACTTGTCCCAAATGCTGGGGTAGTAGTTTCTAAGCAGCGTTATTATAAAATTCGGATCATTCCCGTGTAATTGATATCTTTTGTATCTTCCATCTTTGATCTCTCTAATTATTTGAAGATCAATCAAGCGTACAACATGCCAGCTAACAGACCTGGCAGATATTCTTACACTGTTGACTATATCTGTTTGAGTAGGATTTTTCTGCTCTATGATATACATAAGAATTTTTCTTGCTGTCTCCTGAGTCAAAACCTCAAGTATTTCCTTTTCATTTTCTTTGAAAAGCCCGACTGGAAAATAATATTTGTACAATCCGCGCCTTGTTGAGGTTATCCTTCCCTGTTTTTCTAATTTGTCTAGTTGATATTGAACTGTTCCCATTGAAATACTCATCGATCTTTTAACTTTACGCAAGTGGCAACCTGGATTGTCTTGGATAAAGTGAAATACTTTCTCAACAGTACCTTCAGATTCATTGGTCTCATCCAAAACCAAGGAGCCACCCAAAAAATGTAACTAATGCTAGTATAATAATGAGTAATAAGATAATCCATTTTGGAGGGATGCAATATCTACTTCCCATCTTGTATTCTTTATTTATAATGTAATGGTACAAGTGTGTAAGCGTTTAAAGGCTTCTCTTCGTGTTATCCTCTACTCATTGATACGGTTGTATCAAATATCTTATTAATTCTGCAATTTACCCCTCATGTCATGGAAACAAAATTAGTTTTAGTGTTTGGAATAATAACCTTGCTGATAGGCGGGCTATTGTTCGTATCTGGTTCAGGACTATCTGCTCAATTAATAACAGGAAAGAATATTAACTCTGCAATCGCGGCATCGAAAAGTTCTCCCGATAAAGACTTCTCATATTCTTTCAATCTTAAGAATTGCACTTTTTCTACCACAGGAAGCAATCCATATTTCATTCTAAAGCCGGGTTATCAGCTTGTGTTTAAAGGTGTATCAGAAAAGGTGCCCAGTAAAGTGAGTAGTACCGTACTCAATCAAACCAAAGTTGTTGGAGACGGGATAGTCTCAAGAATAGTGGAAGAAAAGACGGTTAACTCTCAAACTGGCAACTTAATAGAGATAACTAATGATTACTTTGCGATATGCAAAAAGAACAATAGTGTATTTTATCTGGGAGAACATGTTGATGATTATGAAAATGGTAAAATAGTTAGTCACGTAGGATCATGGATTCATGGTTCGGATAAGGCTAGAGCTGGGTTGATAATGCCTGGAGTCATATTAGTGGGATCAAGGTATTACCAGGAAATTGCTCCAGATGTGGCAATGGATAAAGCTGAGATAGTAAGTGTAAATGAAACAGTAAAGGTTCCCGCAGGTATTTTTAATG